>DATFMH010000162.1:0-14896 GCA_035267045.1 Balneolales bacterium | reverse complement strand
TTCAGGATATCTTTTCGAACCAGCGGTTCGCCTCCCGTAAACCGGATTTTCTTCACACCCAGCTTACCGGTGAATATCTCAATCAATCTCAGCAATTCATCGAAGGTAAGAATTTCATTCCGTTTAAGTTTTTTTGTATGTAAATGGACGGGATTACAATACCGGCAATTCAAATTACACTTATCAGTGAGTGAAATTCTTAAATAATCATGGACCCTGTTAAATTTATCGCTTAAAGTCCGCATTTGAATGTTGCAGCATTATGAATAGTTATATGTTACTCAACAATATCGTCTATCCAGCTTAAGGCTGCCATCATTGAAGGTAAACCGATAGTTGGAAGAGCAAGAAGCACCGCATGAACCATTTCATCTTTAGTCACCCCGGCTTTAAGGGCTTTTCGTACGTGTGAATGAAATCCGCCTTCAAGTCGTGCTCCAGCCGATATGCTTAGCTTAATTAAGGCCCTTGTTTTAGAATCTAAAGGACCGGCCCCGTGAACAGCATTACCGAGTGCTTCGTATGCATCGGCAACCTCAGGAAAATCCTCCTGAAATTTTTTAAATCTTTTAGGAACTGCCATCTCTCTTAATAAATTTTAATCAATAGTTATATAGTAATTTCTTTATCAATTTTAACTCCAATTCCGTTGAAAATCAAATAAGATATTAAGGTCTTCTTTAAAGCGATTAGAATGGAACTCTGACAACACGGACGACACAGATTAACACAGACCAAAAGAAATAGCTTAAATGAAATTTTAAGTGTATTTCATCATTATATTGATTTCAAGCGTGGTTTATTGGTATATATTTTTCTTTTAAATTCGGCCTTTTTCCCAAAGTTTAATAGCAAACCGACTTCAATTTTTGTGGATCTAAGATAATTTAATAATTGAGCCTCATGTTCTTCACTAAGTGTTTTAGCAGCCTTTAACTCTACAATTATTCTATTATTGATGATTAAATCGGCATAGTAATCGCCGACTATGTAACCTTTGTAGAATACCTTAATATTCTTCTGCCTTTTAACGTCAAATCCTCTTTTAATCAACTCGATATACATGGCATTTTCATAAACCTTTTCTAAAAATCCATACCCAAGTGAATCATTAACCTTATAAAATGCTTCAATTATTTTTGAAGTTAATGCTTTATATAACATTTCCTTATCCAATTTAATTTAGTATCGTTTAACATTATGCATGTATCACAATAGAAGCTGTTACATTATTTAAAAGGACTCAATAATATTTAATACCTTACATTATTTTTATAATTATAAAATCTTTATAAAAAAAATTGATAAGCTTAAAATTTGTCAGAGATAATATAAATCACTCTTTATTAAATCTGCGGTAGTCTGTATTGTCCGTGTCGTCTGTGTTCCATGATCTTTTAATCCCATTTGGGAAGGAGGCAACGGGGGCTTACTTTTGGCATGTTGCCTGTGTCGAGGAACTCTTTCATCGGGCGGGAATTGCCGTTATGACAGGTTAAACAGGCACCTACCGTCAATATCTTTTTCTGTTCGGTTACATTGAAGGGCCTGACATTCGTCCGCGTGGCTGCGTCCTTATTCCTCGTCTTTAAAAAGCCGATCCACGCATCCTCCGGTAATCCGTCGTATTTGATCAACGGAAATTTCGGTGAAAAGATCCACCTCCCGGAATTACCCTGTTTAACATAATCCAATTTGCCTCTGCCATATCCCAATGCCACCGGATCATTGTGGCAAGATTCACATGAACGGCCTTCTTTCGTAATCGTATGAGGTGATGCCGGAGCATAAAATCGTCTGAAAATGGTATTTTTATCTACCAGGGATTTCGGATTTAACCCTTTCTTATGAATCGTCAATATCATACCGGGTATAAACGTATCAACCAGATTCTTAATACTATCATCAGGTTCTGTGATCATTTTTATGCCCAATGTGGGCGCTCCGGTGAGGTAATATGAAGGCGTTTCCATCCAATCACCTTTTGTCTCTTTTTCGTCAAGCAGGTCGAACCCGGTTGACTTACGATTGTATTGTGTATGACACCCGATACACTGTGTCGCCCAGGAAGTGTGGCAACTCTCGCAGGAAAGTTCGCTATGCGCTTCCCCTTCCGTACATACTTCAGCAGGTGGTTTCATGGGTAAAACCCAGCCATTATTCTTGGTTATCAATTCAGGTTCATTTTTCTCATTTAAATAGGTGTTGATCAAAGGGAACCCTGATTTTTTGACTACTAAAAATTTTCGATCCTTTTTATTTAGGTTTCTCATATAAATGATCCGCTGGGATTCCTGGTCAACCTGACTGATGGTCTTGGTGTTAGCTTCACCGTTAAAGTGACAATCAGTACAGCTTATTTTGACCTGGTCTTCCTCATGCAAATATAACTTTCCATCACCCATGACTTCGTGAGAAGTATGACAATCGATGCATTCCATACCTTTTTCATGATGGATATCAGATTGAGCCCTGGCAAATATCCGTCCGTCATCGAGTACCCGCGTATTACTCGTATCTTTGACATCTTCAGGTTGTAATAGGGTGTCGTGCCAACCCTCATAGTTCGTTGAAATTCTTCCGGACCGGCTATGGCAGCCAAAACAATGATCGTTCGTTATTTTAAGTGAAAGGGAAGGGTGGGTAAAAGCCGGTAGGGAGTCGGAATGTACAAGCTTATTTTGTAATTCAGTTAAGCTTGTAAGTGCGCTGTCACTGTAATTCAGATGACAGGCATTACAGCCCCCGCCGCGCGAAAGCTGGGTTATAGGTCCAAATTCTTTTTTCTGACCACCGAGATGACACGATGCGCACAAATTCCTGAGATGTTCGTCAGCGGTTGAATGGCCTGTTTTTGCAATAAGTTGAAAAGTATTCGGATCTTTGGTCTCACCAAAAGCATATTTATCAACACTTACTACCCCCGACATGGTTGTCATTAATGTCTTATCCACTCTGTTTACGACTTCACTGTGACAACCGGCAGTTCCACATGTTTGATGGGCGACGTCCAAATTTCCGGGAATATTAATCATTCCTTTATGAGCATACGTTTTATTGAGTGTAAAAGGATCGCCAAGGTGGCACGATACGCATCCAATCGCCTCCGGATCATGAGCGGGTGAGAAACCTTTTGTATCAGTATGACAGGTTAAACACCCTTCTTTTCGGCCTAAAACAGTTGGTATGTTTTTTTTACTCAAATCGATATCAGGGATCGATATGTTATTAAAGGGTTTGAACTGATAATCCGTTACGACCGGATTTTTCCAGGGCAGTGTGAATTGCCAGTCTTCGCCGCGGAAATAATAACCAATAATGATCAAAAAGGAATAGGCTATGAAGGAGACAAAAATGATCTTTTTTGCAATAACTGACCATTTTAAAGAATACTTTGGCAGATAGGCGATAACGAGAATAAAGCCGGGTATAAGGATATTTATCAAGATGGGATACGACATCCAATGAAGGATCTCCTGGAGGCCCAGGAAATACCATGGTCCTTTTGTAATCGGACTCATACCATCGTGAAGTGCCGGTGGTAATAAATATCCTATCAGAATAAAAATGGGTAACAGGTATAAAATAATCCGCAGTTTTGGCCATTTTACCCTGGCATGTTCAACGATTATGATCCATAGAAAAATCGTTGCCGTTGCGATATGATGTACATATAAAATCTGGTAATTATTCGGGGATCCGAATAATGAGAAGGTAAGATTTCTCCCGATTAGGGGGATTAGATTGATCAGTGAAGTGATAATACTTTTGGCATGAACACTGTCGGCATCACCTTTAAGGATAAAGCCGGAAAGCATAATAAAAAATGTAACAAGGATTGAAAATGTTAAACGTAACCAAACACCCGTTTTAACTTTCCGTTCAGTAAATTTGCGGAGATGATCATAGATATGCAGAAGAAAAAAAATCAGGAATACCTGCGCACTCCAGTAGTGTATATTCCGGAATAGCACACCACCGGGATTTGTAATCAACATGAAACTGAGGGAATCGAGCGGGTTTAATACGTTATAAGGTATAGCTAATAAAATACCCGATACCGCCGCGATTACGAATGCCGCAAATGAGATATGCCCGTAGGTAGAATTAAAAATTTTACTCAGGGATGTGTTTCCGTTTTTTTCGTTTTCAGGCCTCCACATGAACCATGATTTCCCCGGTTTTGGCATTTATAGTAAAAGGTAATTTTTCAAGAGGTTTGTTCGCCGGCCCCTGAACAACCAGACCATTGTCAGAAAATTGTGAACCATGACATGGACACACCATATGTCCGTTTTCCATTTTATTGATGGTGCAGCCGAGATGGGTACATTTCGATGAATAAATCTCAATAATGTCATCTCTTTTTGAGACTATTACAGAACCGAAAAAAGTGACTCCTTCTGCCAGATTACCGGGAATCTTTATTGTTTTTAAACGTTTATCGCTTAATTGTGCTTGTTCGGTTGTCGATAACCATGCTCCCGCAAGAGGTATTAATGCAATAAATCCGATACGTTGAAAAAATTGCTTCCGGCTGATTTTTTTCCCGGCTGAAAGAGTTCGTTTCTCTGAACGCTTATTGGTAAGGTCTTTTACCTTTAATTTTTGCCCGTGTTTGTCCGATAAGTAAAGCATACCGTCCTTAGGTACCAGAATCTGAAGATAATAATTGTTCAATTATCGTAAACAGTCCCGGTTTTCTCTCTCTTGAATGAAATAAAATGTTTATTAAACTATATGATAATTTAATTATATTGGTAAAAGTTTCAAACAAGAGAGTAAAACATTATTAAAAGACCGGTAACCATAAGGTTCGCTGAGAGTTTACAAGGATGAGAGAACATAAATCTCGGTATAATCCATAATTCTGAATACCTTCTTATTAGATATTCAGATTGCATTTTAGGTTACCCTGTTCAATGACTTAGGGCAAAAAATGAAAATAAAACTATTCATTGTAAGTTTATTTATTATAATCTCAATTGTTGATTTACCTGTCTTAGCCCAGAGATCAGATATTACTGTTGCTGTGGCCGCCAATGTACAATATGCTATGAAAGACCTGAAGGCGAAATTTGAAAAGGAAACAGGTATAAAAACAAACGTTATTATTGGATCTTCGGGACAACTAACGGCACAAATTCAACAAGGGGCCCCTTATGATGTTTTTATCTCGGCAGATATGAAATATCCGAAAGTCCTTTACAATAATGGAAAAGCTGCCGGATTTCCAAAAGTTTATGCCTACGGATCACTTGTAATATGGACCTTGAAGAAGGGAATATCATTCGGGGATGACTATCAGGAGCTTTTAAAGGATAATATACATAAAATAGCCCTCGCAAATCCACGGACAGCTCCCTATGGAGTCGCAACAATCGAGGCCATAAAATATTTCAAAATCTACAGTCAAATTGCAGATAAACTGGTTTACGGAGAAAGTATATCTCCGACTAATCAGTATATCGTAACGAAAGCAGCCGAAGTTGGATTCACGGCAAAATCTGTAGTATTGTCACCTGTCATGATTGGAAAAGGAACCTGGAAAGAAATTCCACCGGAAGCATATCAACCCATAAAGCAGGGTTGTGTTATTTTAAGTTACGGTTTCAATCATCATCGAAAAGAAGCTCAATTATTTTATAAATTTCTGTTTTCCGGAGAAGCAATGAAAATACTGGAAAATTATGGTTATAAAATTCCGGATGTAACAAAAAACAGGGATTTGGGTGAGAATAGAAATAAGTAATAGGAGTGAGCAGACTTTTGTTGAATATTTACTTCATCTTTTATAGATACAATGAATAAGCTAACCGGAAGAATAGTAAACGTTGCCAGCGATAACCATATGTCCATTTTAGAGATGGATGTAGATGGTGAATTACTGAAGGCAATAGTAATCGAGACCCCGGAAACAGCGCCTTTCTTACGAAAAGGAAATGGAATCAACATAATGTTTAAAGAAACAGAAGTAAGTATTGCAAAAGATTTTTCCGGAGTAATCAGTTTGCAGAATAAGATGATCTGTACAGTGAAAGAGATCAAAAAAGGTACTTTACTTAGCCGCATTTTGCTGGATTTCAAGGGGAATGAAATATGCTCCGTTATCACTTCCGCTGCCGTGGAACAACTTGGACTCAGTACGGCGAATAAGATTACTGCTTTAATAAAAACAAACGAAGTGATGATTGCTCCCAATGATTGATTTGCAACCGATCATATTAAGTCTTGAATTAGCGGTAACTACCACTGTCTTATTATTTTTGGCCGGTGTTCCCCTGGCTTACTGGCTTTCAGAAAATAATTTCAAATTTAAACCTGTTATTTCGGCAATTGTCAGTCTTCCGTTGGTATTACCTCCAACAGTATTGGGATTTTATCTGCTGGTGACTTTTTCTCCCGCCCATTTTCCGGGAAATGTATTACAGGAAGTATTCAATGTTAGGTTGATATTTTCTTTTGGAGGATTAATTGTAGCCTCCATGATCTATAGTCTCCCATTCATGGTAAACCCGATTCAATCCGGTCTGGAAAGCTTGCCCCTAACGTTAAAAGAGGCTTCTTATACGTTGGGGAAATCAAAATTCAGAACATTAGTGAGCGTTTTGCTGCCCAATATCAAACCGGCTTTATTGACAGGAATCGTGTTAAGTTTCGCGCATACGATAGGAGAATTTGGGGTAGTCCTGATGATAGGTGGAAATATACCGGGCAAGACCCGGGTGGCATCACTCGCTATTTACGATGAGGTGGAAGCGCTCAATTATCATAATGCTAATATTTACGCATTAGTACTGTTTGTAATCACTTTTCTGATTTTGTTATCCGTACATATCGTAAACAATAAGTTTTTAAAATCAGTAAGATTTTGATTAGCCTCCAATTATATAAGACACTTAATACGGCAGACGGGGATTTACCACTCGATGTAAACCTGACGATAAAAAATGGGGAATTTATCACGATTGAGGGTCCCTCGGGGGCAGGGAAGACGACCATTTTGAGAATGATTTCCGGTTTATTAAAACCGGAGAAGGGCCATATTAAAGTCGATGATGTGTTGTGGACGGATACGGAATCCGGGTATTATTTGCCACCACAGAAAAGGAAGGCCGGATTCGTATTCCAGGATTATTCATTATTTCCAAATATGACCATCGAACAAAACCTGGTATATGCACTCGAAGATAAACATGATGCCGATTATGTAAAAGAAGTCATCGAAATAATGGAGTTGGAGGCTTTAAAAGCCCGGTATCCACAAACCCTTTCCGGTGGACAAAAACAGAGAGCGGCCCTGGCAAGAGCTATTGTACGAAAACCGGAATTACTGCTTCTGGATGAACCGCTTTCTGCACTCGATGCTGAAATGAGATTGAAACTACAGGATTATATACTGAAAGTTCATCGAAAATTTAAACTGACAACAATACTGGTTAGTCACAGTATATCAGAGATATTTAAGATGTCGGACAGGGTGATACGGTTAAATAAAGGGAAAATCATCCACGATGGGAGTGCGACTAACGTATATGCAAAAAAATATATCAGCGGCAAATTCAGATTCACCGGCGAGGTGCTGAGCATCGAAAAAGATGATGTGGTTTATATTGTCAATGTCTTGGTAGGCAATAATATCATTAAAGTCATTGAAACCGACAACCATACCGCGCCCTTAAAAGCCGGGGATAAAGTGATGATCGTTTCGAAGGCTTTTAACCCGTTGATCATAAAGATTGGGGATTAGTATAAAGAATACAGAACAGAGAATGATTGTAAAATTTACATTCCGGATTGGGATAAAAGATCTAATAGTTTCTCGACTCTGCAAATAAGTAAATAGATAATACATTTACGACACAGGTAACACGGTATAAATATATTTAAAAAGGCAGTTTACTATTTTAAGAAGGATTCATCTCTTATATAGACAGGTGAAGTAATTTAACTTGTTGGTATCAAAGGTATTGCAGTAAATTCTAATAAAAAAAACCAGGAAATATAGGTATATTTTAGAATAAGAAGGTTAAACACTTATAATATAATTAATCGGTTATAACTTTCCCCCCATAAAGTGACCGATATCAAGAGAGGTGTTGACATGAATATGATATATGATCATGATCATATAAAATCAAAAGTTAATAACCATCCAATGTGCATACTTTTGATTTTTGTATGGATCTTCCTGTTCATTCAGACTCCAATATGTCAAGCTCAAATTCCCGGTATCCATATTGGGGATCGTATCAGGGTAAGTATAGCAGAATGGAAAACTACCGGGAAAGTTACCAGGTTAACTGAAAATACTTTAGTAGTCATTTCGAATCACAATATTCATAATATACCATATGTAAGTATTAGCAGATTAGAGGTTGCAAGAGGAAGTAAATCCAATTTAGTTAAAGGCTTATTGATAGGTACGGGAAGTGGTGCTGTCTTGGGGGGACTTATCGGATTAGCTGCCTATGAGCCGCCTCCGGAAAAACCATGCACTTTTCATGATTCATCAGGTTGTTTAACAATGGAAAGCGAAGGTCTTGCATTTTTTGCGGGTGCTTTTATCGGAGGGGTAGTAGGGTGTGTGTCCGGTACCATTATTGGTGTTGCTACCAAATCTTATTCCTGGCAACGAATACCTGTAAAAGCTACGATAACACTGGTACCTGCTGATTATAGAAATAAGAGATATGATCCGATCATAACCGTGCGATGGCCGTTGAATTAATGAATAGCTGTAGCATCGAATAGAAGAAACGATTTTGTCAGATAAATTGTAAAGGCGATTTATCTTGCATTTCAAAAATCATAAAAGCCTAATTTAAACTCGATCTTAAGTTATAAATCCTGTATTTAACATCAATTTATTTTAAATTAAATAAAAAGAGTTCTTTGTCTTTAAATAGGACAGGTGCCAATAAGGTAATACATAGTATCATGTATTAGTACGGCTTATTATATACTTCAGTTCTTTTTACTTAATGACAAGAAATATTTTGTGATACTAATTCATCTAATCAGCAATATTACAGGTTTATATATCGGGAGGGTATATAGATAAATCCTGTTAATTTAATTTTTTGGAAGATGGCCAATACTAAACCAGAATCAAGAGAGAGGGTCATCATAAAAGCAGATGACCTTGGAAAGATTTTAAAGATACTAAAAAGAAAATCTTATAAAACAATAGGACCGACACTTCAGGAAAAAGCTATTATTTATGATGAAATTCGGGATGTCGATGATTTACCGATAGGTTGGACGGATAAACAAGAGAAGGGCAGTTATCGTTTGGAGAGACGAACTGACGGTGCCTATTTCGGATATAATGTAGGGCCTCATAGCTGGAAAAAATTCCTGAGTCCGCCTGAGGTACGTTTGTGGAGTGCACGGAAATCTGAAAACGGTTTCGATCTCCATGAGGATGATCATGAAATTCCCAATTATGCATTCATCGGGGTACGTTCATGTGATTTGCATGCCATACAAACCCTGGATAACGTTTTTCTTGGCGGGAATTATCAGGATAAAATTTACGGAGATCGGCGTCAAGAAAATTTTATCGTTGCCGTGAACTGCACGGAAGCCGGGGGGACCTGTTTCTGTGCTTCCTTGGGTACCGGGCCAAAAAGTGATAAAGGCTTTGATCTGGCTTTGACCGAGATAATCAATGATGAGGGTCACTATTTCGTAGTGGAAATCGGTTCTGAAAAAGGGAGCGAAATCATGGACGAAGTCTCTACTCGGAAAGCCGGACCCGAAATGATACACATGGCAGATTTGCGGGTTGAGAAGGCCGCTAAATCAATGGGCCGACAACTAAATACCGACAGGTTGAGGGATCTGTTATTTGCCAATTATCAGCATCCGGAATGGGAAGAGGTGGCCAATAGGTGCCTGAGTTGTGCTAACTGTACGATGGTTTGTCCTACCTGTTTCTGCCATACCAATGAAGAAGTCACCGATCTGGATGGTAATAACGCCGAACGATGGAGGCGCTGGGATTCCTGTTTTACGCTTGATTTCACGTATATCCACGGAGGAAGTGTGCGTAAGTCAACACGCTCACGGTATCGTCAATGGATGACTCACAAGCTGGCTTCGTGGCACGATCAATTTGGTACTTCCGGATGCGTAGGTTGCGGACGTTGTATCACATGGTGCCCTGTAGGAATCGATATTACGGAAATAGCGGATACTATTCGAAAAAGTGGAGAGCTCCCGGATAAGACGGTTGAGCAACCTCAATAACTATAAAAAAATTATACCATGGAAAATCTGGAAAAGATATTATTAGGTCACCCTTTTTTTAAAAATATAGAAGGTGATTATCTGAATCTGATTGTCGGATGTGCTTCAAACGTACGTTTTGAGCAGGATGAAATAATTTTTAGAGAAGGGCAGGAAGCCGATCAATTTTATATCATCAGAGAAGGAACCGTTGCCCTGGATCTACAGGATCCGGGCAGTGGGAAGATAACTATTGATACACTAACTGATGGAGAAATTTTGGGTTGGTCGTGGCTCGTACCGCCCTATTATTGGCGTTTTGACGCTCGTGCTACTAAAATGACACGGGCTATTTCGTTAGATGGAAAATGCTTACGTAATAAGTGCGAAAATGATCATGATTTGGGATACGAGTTGTTAAAACGATTTGCACTGATTATCGATCAACGGTTACAGGCCACACGATTACAATTATTGGATGTATATGGATTACGAAGCTGATATCATGACCAAAACGGAAACAATTCCTGATCCCATGCAACCTCGCCGGTTTAGAATCAATAATGTGACATGGGAAACACCGGAAACATTTACACATGAGCTTATCCCTATCGACAAAGGACCCACTTTTACCTTTGAACCCGGTCAATTTAATATGATTTATTTGTACGGTGTGGGTGAAATTCCGATATCGATAAGCGGTGACCCGGAGAATTCATCACGTTTATTTCATACTACCCGGGTAGTCGGATCTGTTACTCAGCGCCTGCAACATTTAAAACCCGGAGATACATTGGGCATTCGCGGTCCATATGGTAAAGGCTGGCCGGTTGATGAAGCAACCGGCAAAGATATTTTGATCATTGCAGGGGGAATCGGATTGGCGCCCCTGCGTCCGGTTATTTATCGATTATTGAGTCACCGTGAACAATACGGACATATAACGCTGCTTTATGGAACGCGCAGCCCTGATAAAATTCTGTATTACGAGCAGTTAAAAAAATGGATTTCACGGTTCGATATGCTGGATGTGAAAGTGACGGTAGACCATGCTTCCGGGAACTGGAGAGGCCATGTGGGTGTGGTAACAAGACTTTTATCAAAAGCTATGTTTGAACCCGAAAATACGGCTGCTTTTGTATGTGGGCCTGAAATTATGATGCGTTTTGTAGCCATGGATCTGAAGAAACACAAGGTGCCGGAAAACCAGGTTTACCTGTCTATGGAAAGGAATTTCAAGTGCGGACTTGGATTTTGCGGGCACTGTCAGCTTGGTTCCTATTTCATCTGTAAAGACGGACCCGTATTTACATACGATACAATTAAATCCTATTTATCATTAAAAGAAGTGTGATATATGGAGGAGAAGACGAAACCCAAATTAGCCGTCTGGAAATTTGCCAGTTGCGACGGCTGTCAGCTCACATTGCTAAATTGTGAGGATGAATTATTATTAATAGCTGATAAAATACAGATCGCGTATTTCCCGGAAGCCACCCGGGCTGAAATAGAGGGGCCATATGATCTTTCCCTGGTGGAGGGATCTGTCACTACGCCCCATGATAAAGAACGGATCCAAAAAATTCGTAAAGAATCAAAATTTTTGATCTCTATCGGTGCCTGTGCCACAGCAGGCGGAATACAGGCGTTGCGTAATTTCAAAGATGTTGATGAATTCACCTCCATCGTCTATGCATCACCTGAATATATTGATACATTGAAGACATCAACGCCGATTTCCGACCATGTTAAAGTCGATTTTGAATTGCGGGGCTGCCCTATCAGTCCTCAACAACTGATCGAGACCATCAATGTGTTTTTGTTTGACCGAAGTCCACGTATTCCATCATACAGTGTTTGTGTCGAGTGCAAACGCCGGGGAATACCCTGTGTGATGGTTTCACAAGGTATTCCATGTATGGGGCCCGTGACACAAGCCGGGTGTGGATCTATATGTCCTTTCTATAACCGTGGTTGCTACAGCTGTTTTGGCCCCAAAGAAACAGCAAATCCCAGATCACTAAGCCGTCAGTTTTCGGAAATGGGGTATAATAATGATCAATTAGTCAGGACTTACAGGACCTTTAATGCACAAGCCGAAGAATTCAAAAAAGAGAGTGAATATCATGAAAAGTAAAACCATTAATGTGAATTATATGGCTCGTGTGGAAGGGGAAGGAGCCTTGCATGTGGATATTCAGAACGGTGAGGTAACAGATGCCAAACTAAATATTTTTGAACCGCCACGTTACTTTGAGGCATTATTACGTGGACGAGATTTTAGTGAAGCTCCGGATATCACTTCACGTATTTGTGGGATATGTCCGGTAGCCTATCAGATGAGCTCCTGTCATGCTATGGAAGACATCATGGACATTACGATTGGCGGACCCATTCGCGAATTGCGCCGTTTGTTGTATTGTGGAGAATGGATTGAGAGCCATGCTCTTCATGTATTTATGCTGCACGCCCCGGATTTTCTGGGATATCAGGATGCATTACAAATGGCCAAAGACTTTCCGGAACAGGTTAAAATGGGACTCAGACTTAAAAAAATTGGTAATGATTTGATGACTTTGCTGGGCGGACGATCGGTGCATCCGGTCAGCGCGAAAGTGGGCGGTTTCTACAAGGCTCCTAACCCAAAGGATCTTGATATAATAGTGGGAGACCTGGAGTGGGCTAAAGATGCAAGTCTTGAAACAGTTCAATGGGTAACCACTTTGTCTTTTCCTGATTTTGAACCCGATTACGAATATGTGTCACTGTGTCACCCTGAGGAGTATCCTTTAAATGAAGGACGTATTGTTTCTAACAAAGGACTGGATATCCCCATTAGTGAGTATGAAAGATTTTTCGTAGAAGAACATGAAAAGCATTCCACGGCTTTGCGGTCTCATCGGATTGGCGGCGGAGCGTACCTGGTAGGTCCGTTAGCCCGGTATAATCTCAATTATGATAAACTGACAAAAACTGTTCAAAAGGCTGCTGAGAAAGCAGGTATAGCTGAAAGTTGTAACAATCCATATAAAAGTATTATAGTCAGGAGTCTTGAACTGGCATATGCTTGTGAGGAAGCATTGCGAATTATCCGGGAATATAAAAAACCTGATCAACCCGCAGTTGAAATAATCCCAAGAGCCGGTAGGGGTTACGGTTGCACGGAGGCACCGAGAGGTATCTTGTATCACCGGTATGACATTGATGAGGAAGGGAAAATACTGGACGGTAAAATTGTCCCGCCGACCTCACAAAATCAGTTGATGATCGAAAATGACTTGCGCGATTATGTTCAACAGCATCTGGATGCTGACGATGATGAGTTACAATGGAAATGCGAGCAGATCGTCAGAAATTATGATCCTTGTATTTCATGTTCCGTTCACTTTTTAAACCTGAAATTAAATCGTAAATAATAATTAAATAGTAGGTTATGATATTTAGTTTACGATTAGTCCCATGTTACATTGGTATTGAGGCGTAATGAATCAAGGAAAAATATTTTACAGGATTAGGGGTAACTATGTAATTATGTGTATTTAATTAAATGATCACATTTTGAGGTTTGTGATTTCGTAATATAAATCCATACATAGCGGGTTAAAAATATATATTATTATCATTTGGTATTTAGGGTTAAGAACTATTCATGTTCTTTAATTTCTATAAAATGACAGAAAAGGCCGACATATTGGTAATAGGCATCGGAAATTCCCATAGATGTGATGACAGGATAGGATTCTTTGTCATTGATCAATTGCAAAAATCAGGGTATAAAGATGTTGAATTTATAAAAATAATCTCTGATGGCTATGCCCTAATGGAAGCATGGAAAGGCAGGAGTAGAGTAATTATAGTTGATGCCGCCGTATCAGGCGAATCAACAGGTACCGTACATCGTTTTGATGCTCTTGCAGAGCAGATTCCACATGATCTTTCGCCTGTTTCCACACATTTTATCAATCTATCGGAAACCATTGCACTGGCTCGCACTTTGGAACAATTGCCAGAGTATCTCCACATCTTTGCCATTGAAGGTGAAAACTATAATTATGGGGAAAAGTTAACACCGGAAGTGAAAGATGCGGGACAAAGAGTGGTCGAAGAGATTATCAATCTGATTGAATTATTGTCTGATGATTGAGCAATCTGCAATCAACGCTCTGCTTTTACAATTAATAATGAATAATTTATAGTAAAAGGCAAAAGGCAAAAGACAAAAGGCAAAAGGCAAAAGGCAAAAGGCAAAAGGCAAAAGGCAAAAGGCAAAAGGCAAAAGGCAAAAGGCAAACCTCTCGTTCCCGGTCTCGGTTCGGGGACATACAGGTGGACACTCTGTGTCCACTCATTTTTTTTTCAAAATATTTTATAGTTAATAATTGCCCCGGCCTTCAGGCCAGGGGGATAGGATTTGAATCAATTATTGTTAGGGCTTTAGCCCTTTAAATATGTCTGGTAAGAACTAAAGCCCTCATTGATACATTTTTCAAATCTAATAATCCCCGGCATGAAGGCACGGGGCTATGAATACTGGCAAGCAACACACTGTTTACTTTAATTGCTTACTGATCACTGGAATACTCTTAACACTTACGTCTTACATCTCGTGAAGCGTTCCATCATGCGCGTTCTATAAGAGCGTCGGTATTTTCGGTTTCCAGCT
>DATFMH010000161.1:0-19882 GCA_035267045.1 Balneolales bacterium | reverse complement strand
ACGTAATTATATTATATTTAAAAGCGAAATCTACTTAAGGTTTCGCTTTTTTTGTCACAGATTTATGCAGATTTTTTTAACCACAGAGGGGGGCACTAAGATCACAGGTATAAGTAGTAGGAGTAAAAATCCCACATAGCCCAACAGTCACACTTAACGATATAATAACGCTCAAGCCTTTGTCAACACAAATCCCCACTTACATCTCCTGTTTTAACTTGGGACATGGGTTACACGTTCATGAAAGTGTAACCCATGTCCCGGAACACCTGTTACCTATGTCTCCGAACAAAACAATCTCCCCCAGGGGGCAATTAAGAGCCTTACCCTCCGGGCTCGTCTTTATTGCTAACTGAAAAAAGTTGACAGCTAAATGTTGATTGCTGATAGCCCCAAAAAGCCCCACAATAGATGCAGGGCCTTAATTTCATTAATAAGTAAATACCAACTTATGGCTTAAACTGAATCTCGACTTTCTCCGTCGGAGGTGTATCAGCATTCCGGATAGAGATCTGTTGTGCCGTTTTATTGGCAATATCAATAAAGGCCGTCGCCGAGGTTGAGTTTTCATCCTTTATAACAACAGGTTCGCCGCTATCACCACCCTCGCGTGTAATTTGTTCAAGTGGCACTTCACCCAGAAATGGAACATCGAGTTTGGTAGCCAGGTTCTTAGCCCCATCCTGTCCAAAGATGTAATATTTCTTGTCTGGTAATTCGGGGGGTGTGAAATAAGCCATGTTCTCTACGATACCGAGCACCGGTACATTAACTTTACGGAACATCGCTACCGCTTTGCGGGCATCATCAAGGGCGACATCCTGTGGTGTGGAAACAACAACGGCACCTGTCAATGGAATCGTCTGAACAATCGTTAACTGAATATCACCTGTCCCGGGAGGTAAATCCAATACCATGTAATCCAATTCACCCCATTCAGTTTCACTCAGAAACTGTTTGACGGCACTCGAGACCATGGGTCCGCGCCATACAACGGCTTCATCAGTATCGATTAGGAAACCCATCGATAACACATGGACACCAAATTTCTCAAGAGGTATTAATTTTCGTTGTGTGGTAACACTCGGTTTATCGTGCAGATTAAACATGGTCGGAATACTCGGGCCGTAAATATCCGTATCCACCAATCCAACAGAAGCGCCGGTTTTTGCTAACGCGACGGCAAGATTAACAGCGACGGTAGATTTTCCGACTCCACCTTTTCCGGAGGCCACCGCGATAATGTTTTTTACTCCTTTCAATAAGGTGTCATCACCCTGTTCCTGTGTTCGTCCTTTTTTGACGTTAGATGCCATATTCACAGTGACAACAGCTTCTTCATCAACAAGATGTTTAACAGCATTCACGCACGCCCGTTGAATTTGATCTTTGAGGGGACAGGCAGGTGTGGTAAGATTTACCGTAAAAGAGACATTCTTACCATCGATATAAAGATCTTCTACCATATCCAGTGTAACAATATCTTTGCCAAGGTCGGGATCAATGACATTAGATAGGGCTTCTTTTACCTTTTCATTTGTAATAGGCATAACTAAAAGGGAATTTCAATAATTATAAAGTATATGTTTAGCTTTCAGGCATAAAGTAACGGTATGATGTTAAATCTTAATGAATTTTATCATAATAAAATCATTAAATTAAAGCTCTAAAAGCGTTCATGATGAATCATTACCTTAAGATACAAATTTGGGTATATCTAATAAACCTCAAACTTGTGGCTAAAATCACATGTATATCATCACTTAAAGGCTTTGCAAAACCAGAATTTGTGAACAAGATCAAGGCCAGAGGATTTTAAAATTCCGTTAACGCAGATATTGGGTTAAAAGACGGTTTTGCAAAGCCTTCCACTATTAAATTATATATATAACATAATTCTCGTTAATTTAGCTTCTTGAAAAACGAAAAGAATACTATTAAAGTGTATGACATATTTCTATAAACAAACGGAACCTGTTAAAATACCTGTTCCGGGAAATAAACTTATTGAAGAACATTTTGGGAAAGTTGCTACCGGCGGCGATCAATATTCTGTCGCCCATATGAAGGCACCGGCCGGTTGGTCAGAACCTGCACAGACCCCGGAGTTTGATGAAATAACAATTATGATTCGGGGTAAAATGAAAATAATTGTGAACGGAGAGAAAGAAATCGTTATAAAAGCGGGAGAAAGCTTTTTAAACGGTAAGGGGACGAAAGTTCAATATGCTAATCCATATAAAGAGGAAAATGAATATTGGTCGGTTTGTATGCCGGCATTCAGTGTTGAGAGAGCGAAGAGAACGGAATGACCGATACAAATAAGAAAATAGTTAATCACGAAAAAATATTATAAGAGATGTCAAAGAGAACACCATTTTACGAATTACATAAAAAATACGGGGCAAAATTAATTGATTTTGGCGGGTTTGAAATGCCTGTACAATACACAAGTATTCGAAAAGAGCATAATGCCGTACGAAATTCAGTGGGGATATTTGATGTGTCTCACATGGGAGAAGTCTATGTAACAGGGGAAAAATCCCTGGATTTTATTCAGAATTTAACCGTTAACGACGCATCCAATTTAATACCGGGCAAAGCCCAGTACTCCGTTATGTGCTACGAGGACGGAGGCATAGTAGACGACTTGATTGTTTATATGATCGAAGAAAATAAGTATATGCTCGTTATCAATGCCTCGAACAGGGATAAAGATTTCGCATGGATGCAGAAAAATAATATACAGGGTGCTGTAGTAAAGGATGTGTCGGATGATATGTGCCTGCTTGCCGTTCAGGGGCCCGATTCGGTAAAAACACTGCAAAAACTAACAAGCGTAGATTTAGACAGTATCGGTTTTTATCGTTTTAAAACAGGTGATTTTGCCGGATACGATAATATCATACTATCAGGCACCGGGTATACGGGTGAGAAAGGTTTTGAAATCTATTTTGATAAAAACGAGGCTGATCCGGAAAAAATATGGAATGAGATCATGAAAGCCGGTGAAGAGTTCGATATCCAACCGGCCGGATTGGGAGCCCGGGATACGCTTCGTCTGGAAATGGGTTTTGCATTATATGGCAATGATATTACAAAAGATACAAATCCTCTTGAGGCAAAACTGGGTTGGTTGACCAAACTGGATAAGGATTCTTTCATAGGTAAGGAAGCTTTACTCAAGATTAAGGAAGAAGGACTCTCGAGAAAACTTGTGGGTTTTAAAATTACGGAAGAAAGAGCGATCCCTCGCAGTCATTATACGTTACTGGATGCAAATGATAATGAGATAGGATTTGTAACCAGTGGTACAATGTCTATTACTTTGGGTGAGGGAATAGGTATGGGATATGTTTCGCTGAACCACGCACAAAATGACAGTGAAATATACGTGAAAATAAGAGACAAAAAGGTCATGGCAGTGGTAACCAAACCGCCTTTTGTCAAGAAAAAATAGGAATATTAGAAATATCAGATGAGTTATAAAATAGACGTTTTCTCTACCGCAAATTCTATTCAGGAAGAGGATGTGAGTGATAAGATTATTGTTGTCATTGACGTCCTTCGTGCTAGTTCAACCATTGTTACGGCATTAGAAAACGGAGCCAAGGGTATTATACCCGTGGAAGATATGGAAGAGGCCAGCAAAATAGCCCAGAATCTTGATGCATCCCGTTATTTATTGTGTGGTGAGAAAGACGGGAAAAAAATTGATGGATACCACCTGGGTAACTCACCGATGGAATTCACTAAAGAAAAAATTGCGGATAAGACATTAATATTTAATACTACGAATGGTACCAAAGCAATAACCCGTGCCAATCTGGCCGATAAAATTATTATCGGATCTTTTTTAAATTTAACAGCTGTTGTAAATGAGCTGAAACAAACCGACAGTGAAATTATCTTACTCTGTGCAGGTTGGAAAAACAGGTTGTCTTTGGAAGATGCGCTCTGTGCCGGTAATATCGTTTATGATTTAATGGACGGACAGTTACCGGCAGATGCCAGTGATGGTGCCAAAGTGGCATTTGTTCTATATGAAAAATTTAAAGATAATGTCAGTGATGTTATCCAGTCTTCCAATCATGCGGTAAGATTGAAAAATCTTGTCAGCACAGACGATGTGGCCTATTGCGGTCAATTAAATATATTCGATACACTGCCGGTATTTAACGAAGGAATCATTACAGACGCTAATAATGGCTCAAAAAAGTAAAGCCAAAACGGTAAATAAAGGGTTGAAAGGTCAATCCGGTTCACCCCGTAAAATGGAAATACTCGGATTGTTGATCATGGCAATCGGTGTGTTGGTGGCACTTAGTATCATCACCTACGTACCCGACGATTATGTGATCATTACGAATGTTTCCATTCACAGGATTATTACACCTTCGAGCGGACCTTCATTGCGTGTGCAAAATGGACTTGGAGTCGTGGGTGCTTATTTGTCACATTTTTTTGTATACATTCTGTTTGGATACCCCAGTTTAGTGCTGCCGGTTCTCATTGTATTCTATGGGTGGTACGTTTTTCGTTCCAAACCAATCAGGGAGCTCAACTGGCAAACGGTATATGGTATTTATATGATGATCGTTGTATCCACCCTTATCGGTTGGTTCTATATTGTTTATCATATGCAGACTATTAGCCTGAACGGGACCACCGGCCTGGAACTGGCACAAATACTCAGAAAACTTACCGGCCTTTACGGTTCAATAATATTACTGAGTGTGCTTTTTATTATCGGAGTGCTCTTTTTAGTTGACCGTGATATACAAACGACGATCGACCGTTTTAAAGAAGGGTTATCGGGATTTCGTGAAGACAGGGTAGATAAGAAGGAAGAAAAACGGCAAAAGACGCTTCAGAGAAAGGCTGAAAAAGAAGAAAAGAAAAAGATTAAACTGGAGAAAAAACGTCAGAAAAAAGCGTCATCACTACAGAAAGAAGAACAAAAAGAAAAGCAGTCTATCGAGAATGTTGTAGCTGAATCGACCAGGCGGGATGCCGACCGTGTTCGCCGGGAATCGGAAGAGAGTCAAAAGGATTATGTGAAAAACCGGGCTATTCTTGATAAGAATGGCAGTAAGAAAACTGAAAGTGATGAAGAAAAAGACGTCGATATTAATGTATTCGTAGGAAAAGGCGATGAGGAAGCGGGTGCCCGGGATCTTGAGAAGCAACAAAAAACCAAGGAAAAAGAAAGCCCGATCATCAAGTATAAGTTTCCAACGATAAGTTTGCTCGATACTCCTCCAAACGAAGGTAAAGATGTCGATTTCGAAGAGATTAATAATAAGAAGCTCATCATCCTCGATAAGCTGAAACGCCATAATATCGAGATACTATCGATCGACGCTATTGTTGGCCCCACGGTTACACTTTATGAATTGACTCCCTCACCGGATGTCAAAATCAGCAAAATTGAAAGTTACGCCAACGACCTGAAGATGGCGATGGCTACACATGGCCTTCGGATCATTGCTCCTATTCCGGGTAAATCGGCCGTTGGTATAGAGGTACCGAATAACAAGCGTGAAACGGTGTATATCAAATCGGTTATCAATACCCGCAAATTTGTTGACAGCAACAAGGAATTGCCTATTGCCTTCGGTAAAACGATCGAAAATGAAGTATTTATGATCGATCTGGCTCAGTTGCCCCACTTGTTGATAGCCGGGGCGACCGGTTCCGGTAAATCCGTGGGTATTAATACGGTTATAACTTGCCTGCTGTACAAGTGTCATCCGGAAAACCTGAAATTCGTTCTGATTGACCCGAAAAAGATAGAATTATCACTGTACCGTAACATTGAAAACCATTTTCTGGCTACATTACCCGATGCCGAAGAGCCCATAGTAACCGATACAACACAGGTACTTGAGGTGCTCAACAGTGTGTGTAAGGAGATGGATGAGCGCTACGATCTGCTCAAAATGGGTATGGTAAGGGATATCAAATCTTACAATAAGAAATTTAAAACCGGTAAACTTGACCCGGAAGAAGGCCATAAGCTTCTGCCTTACATCGTTGTAATAATCGATGAGTTGGCGGATCTGATGATTACTGCCGGTAAGAAAATAGAAGAGCCTATTGCACGTATCGCACAGCTTGCACGAGCCGTGGGTATTCATATGGTCATTGCCACCCAACGTCCGTCGGTGAATGTTATCACGGGTACCATTAAAGCCAATTTCCCGGCCCGGATAGCGTATCAGGTTGCATCGAAAGTAGATTCCAGGACAATCATAGATACTAAAGGAGCCGATCAGCTCGTAGGTAAAGGAGATATGCTATTCTCCGGTGGCGGACCCATGATCCGGATTCAGAATGCTTTTGTATCTACCGAAGAAGTTGAACGTATTACCGGTTTTATTGGAAAACAGAGAGGCTACGATAATATGTATCATTTACCGGTTATTGAAGATGCGGGTTCCGGTGGCAGCGGCGTACTGGATAAAGATGAACGGGATGAACTGTTCGAAGACGCCGCAAAAGTTGTGGTTCTGCATCAACAGGGATCTGTCTCACTGCTTCAGAGGAAATTACGATTGGGATATAACCGTGCCGGCAGAATAATCGATCAGCTGTATAATGCCGGAATAGTAGGGCCGTATCAAGGCAGCACGGCACGGGACGTTCTGGTAGAAACGGAAGAAGAACTTGATGATATATTGAGGAATCTTTAATGATAATAGTATTTAATGGCAGTAGAAAATGGTCCTATCTGATCATCCTCATACTTATTATACCTGCCTTGGCAAAGGCTCAGTCAAGTGTATTTGATAAACTCCGTCAAAAATTTGATTCGGGCGAGATATTCAAAGCGCAGCTCAACCACGAATTTATCGACTCCTATACACACGATACGGTTTCTACGGATGGCGATATCTGGATTGGGGAAAAAAGGTATAAAATCATCCTCAAAGACCGGTATATCCTGGTTGACAGTGTGACGTCGAAAGTTTATAACGCCATTAAGAACCAATTGATCATCTCCAAATATGATCCGAAAGAAGATGATTATGCCCCTTCACGTTTTCTTTCCGGCTCGGAACATTCCTATACTATTCACCAGAGTAAAATGGATTCTTACGGATATGTTATCAAGATGACTTCAACGGACCCTTTTTCCATATTTAAACAGGTTGAAATAGAAGTAACGAACAATTATATACCGAAATACATCAAAACAGTAGACCAGACAGATAATGAAGCTATTTCAAGATTCAGTGATGGAAAATTCGTAAAAGGAACGGCAAAAATGTTTACTATCTCCTATCCTAAAAATGCTGAAGTTATAGATATGAGGAAGTAATTGGTTAAGAGATTTAAAAAGGGATTTCAGTTTCTGATCAGCCTTACGATAGGTGGATTATTTTTATGGCTGGCGTTCCATAACGTGAAATGGGATAGTCTTTGGAAATATATGGAAGACATGAGTTATGGGTGGCTTGTGCCATTCCTTGCCGTGTCAGTGTTTTCGCATTATTTACGAACAGAACGCTGGAAACTGCTTATCGAAAAAAAAGATGTGCATGTCGACCGGTCTGTTTTATTCTCAGGAGTGATGATCGGTTATGTCATCAATTATGCCATCCCAAGGCTCGGTGAAGTATCGCGTTGTGTTTATGTAGGCAGGAGAGAGCAATTAAGTGCAAGTAATCTGTTAGGTACGGTAATTCTCGAACGCGTTATTGATTTGGTTTGTTTAATTGCATTGTTAGTGTTTGTTGTTTTTTATATCGTTACTGACCCCGCTATACTTCGGCAGCTTTTCGGTCAGCGGACATTCGATTGGTTTCATAACTTCTTTTCTGTTGGAAATCTTATTGAATTAATTCTTCTGGGCATAAGTGCGGTAGCAATAACCTATGGTATCTACCGGTTATTAAACTGGTTAAGCCATCACAATGAATTTATTGAAAAGATACACACGAAATTAACACATTTTATTAAGATGCTTGTGGATGGTTTACTCGGCATTCGCAGAATAAAAAACTGGCCCCTTTTTATCGGCTTGACGATATTGATGTGGTTCTGTTATATTTTAATGACTTACATACCCTTTTATATGTTTAATATGGTATCGGCCTATCATTTGAATATGGTAGATGCTTTAACCGTAACCGTTTTAGCTGCCATAGGAATTGCGATACCATCGCCCGGTGGCATGGGTACCTATCACTGGTTTGTAAAACAATCGTTATGGGTGCTTTATAAAGTTCCACAGGTGACGGGTTTAGCTTATGCATTTATAACGTATTCGGTAACGTTATTGATGTTTTTAACGGCGACCCCAATTATTATTTTAATAAGCCGGCTATTAGGTGCCGGTAAGCAGAAAAGTGTAGATTTTAAAAATATACTATCAACACCCGCAGAACAAAAATCGAAATAAGCCGGTGTTTTGATTCTGTAAATTAGCTATAATGATAAACCGCACCGGAAATTTTAGCTATAATGTATGAAAATGTAAGAAACCGGTTTCCTTACAAATAAATATTATTTTCATACTAATTTTAGTAAAATTTATCAGGATGAAAGTTTGGCTTAAGCATAACAGATATACAATGATCAGAAGAACAGGTGAATTATTTATTTTAGCGGCTTTATTGCTCGTTCCCATGTTAAGTTTGGCACAGGAAACGAAGAAACCCAACAACTCTCTTTTACCGGATATTAATCCACAGGACATTGAAATTAAAGGGGATTTTAAGGCTACATTCCCGGGTTTGAGAAGACAGCCGATTTTAGGATTCAATCCTACTTCCCCTATTTACCAGATGTCACAAAACCATGTGCCCTATATGGAAAAACCGGATGAGGCGGTTGCCAGTCTGCCAATCAGCAAGCTGGAAAATCCTATAGCTCCCAAACGCGAGTTCTTCACATATCCAAATTCTTCTCGTCTTTATTCACAGATTGGCTATGGATCCGACATGTCACCCGAAGCGGATGCTTATGCGGAACTGCATCCAAACGACAAGACAACGGTATTAGGGAATGTGCATTTTCGTTCGACCAACGGACATTATTCCAATCAGAACGATTCGTATCGTAATTTCAATTTTAATTTGCAGTGGATAACGAAAGTCAGCCGTAATTCCCGTTTTGGAATTGGGGTGAAAGGGATGAATGATTTCAATTATCGCCCCGGTTATGCTAAAAAAACAGAATATGGAAATGTAGGCCTGCAGTTGGGGTATGAAAAGATTAAGAATGAATTTAACGAATTTAAAACACACCTCGATTACCACTATTTCCGATACCTGCCCCATGTGACATCCATCGAAAGCAAAGAACATGTCCTGGACCTGGCCATACATAAAACGTGGGAAGGTCATGCTATGAATTCAAATTTCCTGGCAAATCTGAATGTTCAATCTTCAATGTATGACACACCGGTGTTAACAAATGAAAGCTGGTACATTGTAAATCCTGAAGTTGGTTATCAATGGCGATTGGGTTACAGCAATCGTGTTATTGTTAAGGCAGACGGTTATTATTCAAAAGACCTGAATGAAAATAAGTTTTTCGTATATCCGTATTTGAAATATGAATTCTGGCAAGGGAATAAATTGAAAGTGACGGCTCGGGTTTCTGGCAAAGTTTATAATAAAGGTATGCAGGGCCGTTACCTGCAGGACGAGATGCTTGTACCACAGATGAACCCGTTGAATGAAAGGATGTTAACCGGGCGCGTTGATGCTAATTATACCCTGTTGCATGGTATGAATTTAACTGGTGGTTTCAGGTATCAAAAGTATTACTCCTTTCAGTATGTTCGACAGGATTCGTTAGCCCGGTATCAGTTATCCCGCGATACCGATACAAGAATGTGGAGAGGTTATATTGGCCTTTCGTATAATTTTGTTCCCGAAAAAGTATCTTTCACCACCAAATTTTATTTACAGAATCAACAATTATCTGACGGGAACGATGTGCCTTATATGGAAAATGATGGCATAACAACAGAAATAGCCGTCCGGCCCGTTGATAAACTTTATCTGAAAGCATGGGCAAATTATTTGGGTAAGAGGCCAAAAAGTACAAGCGGTTATCTTAACTCAACCGTTATTTTAGGTGGGCGTATCGAGTACCGCATTATGAATCATATAGGTATTTATGTGAGTGGGGATAATCTCCTGAATAAAAAATATATGATGTGGACGGGCTATAAAGAGATGCCCTTACAGATATTTGGTGGTATCACATTAAAGAGATGATCATGGATAAAAAATTGAATGAAGCTCTGATTAAGGTGATCAGGGAGCAAATTATTAAAAAGAATGACGTCAAAATAGACGGTTTGGGGACGTTCCATCCTGTTCATACTCCCAAACGACAAGTTCAGTATAAAAATGGCCGTGTGATCCTGCAGCCCCCCCGGGATTCAGTTACATTCATTCCAGAAAGCGAATAATATGACTTTAACATATAAAAAACTGGTTAAACGTCTTGCGGAAGAATCCGGTTTGTCTGAGAAGGAGGTTACAGACCAGCTAACTGATCTAATCGCCCGGATTGAGGAAAAGACGTATAAAAACGAAGGGTATTCCATAAGTAAGTTAGGGACGTTCACAAATGTTGAAGGACGTTTGGTATTTGAACCTGACGATACCCTCTCGCTGGAAGTAAATCACAAATATGCCGGAATGGAGCCCATCGAGGTAGTAGCACCATACAAAGATGGGGAAGATGAAGAGATTGAGGAAGAACCGGAAACTGTTGATGACAATCAGTCCGCTTCTAAAAAAGATGATGACGGCCGTGAAGTGAAAGAAGCTAAAACCGGGGCCGAGGATGAATCTGAAAGATTTAGCCCGGAATTAAGAGAGGGAAAAGTCGGTAATCAGGAAAAAACTCAGGAAGTAGAGCCAACACCTGATGATAATAAAGAGAAAGTAACGAAAAAGACCTCTCCGAAAGCAACCGGTAGTAAGAATAAGAAAGAAACGGTTACGGATAAGGAAGTTGACCAAAAAGATAAGGTCAAAACTCCGAAAGAAGAGATTGAATCCAATGCGGAAAAGAATTTAAAACCCGAACAGGAAAAAGATAAACAAAGGCAAAAAACAATATCCAAACCGAAAGAACCTGCAAAAGCAGCTGTTTCAAAAAAAGGCAAAAAAACATATAGAAAAGAAAAATCGGTAAGCGGAACAGCCGCCATTGTTATTGGGGTATTTGGTGTTGCCATCGTGGTAAGTTTGGTTTGGTTTCTTGTAAGACAAAATGCTGCAAAATCAACAAATGTATTACTGGGCGATAATACGGTTAATTCACAGGTAACGACTAACACCCAACCACGAAAGGTGAAGGCAACGGCAAAAGCGTCTATTACTAAGAAGGTGGCTGCCGATTCCTCTGTTTCTAAAAATAAAAACAGTCAGAAAGCCGATTCTGCCGGGATTACTGTCTCAAAAACAAAAAAGTATGGATTAAAAGGTGCATTATCCTTAAATAATTCCGATTTTTATACCGTTGTCGTATACTCGCTAACCGAACATAACCGTGCTTTACAGGTAAAGAACAGAATCGATAAAGAAAGAGCTTATCGTGTATCTCTCACCGGTACAACTATTAACGGGCAGCATGTTTGGCGAATTGGTCTCGGTCAGTTTAAGAATGTTAAGGACGCAGAACAGGCTGCCAGTAAGCTCCCCAGTAAATACCGGAATAACCATTTTATAAAGCATGTCCATCTGAAATCACCAAACGAGTAAAAATTAAAAAAGATGATGATAACCCTATTATCCTTCTTAACTATTGTTGCACAGGATACTGCATCTGCAGCGGATACATTGAATGCTATGGCGCAGAACAGTAACCAAATATCCCTTTTTAAAATGCTTATAGACGGCGGACTCATAATGATCCCCATAGCATTATTATCAATATTGGCGATCTATGTAATTGCCGAACGATGGCGCTTCCTCAATAATTCGCGGCTCGACCCGGATCACTTTTTAACAACAATAGAGAATATGCTTAAAAGCGGTAATGTTCGCGAAGCTGTTCATTATTGTGATCAGATGGATAAGCCTCTGGCAAGGATTTTAAAAGCCGGTATTAAACGTTTAGGCCGACCTATATTGGATATCGAGGATTCTATCAGAAATGCGGGTAAAAAAGAAAGCTATTTGCTGGAGAAGAGAATGGACTGGCTGGCTACCATCGCCGGTGCAGCTCCACTTCTTGGATTCCTGGGTACTGTAACAGGGATGATCGAAGCCTTTCAACAGATCCAGAACCTGCAGGGTAATGTTAATCCGAGTGTTCTGGCCGGTGGTATATGGCAGGCTTTGCTGACAACAGCTTTTGGTTTGACGGTAGGTATCATTGCTTACTTTTTCTATAACTTTTTATCAGGGAAGATTAACAGGATGATATTCGAGCTGGAAAATTCGAGTACCGATTTTATTGAACTGCTGCAAACACCTTCAAATAAAAAACAACCGGTAGAACGATGAATTTTCGAGAAGATAATGAGCGGCTGAAACCTCTTTCGGTATTTTCGCATTCCTCATTAACCGATATTGTGTTTCTATTGTTGGTGTTTTTCTTACTGACTTCTTCGTTTGTAACCAATTTTGGAATCAAGGTAAATATTCCAAAAGCAGAGAGCGGAACACCCAGCAAAACACAATATATAACGGTTGCCATCACAAAAAGTAAGAAGTTTTATGTAGGTGGCAACCTTGTTAGCCCGGGTATGCTTGCCAGTGCAATTCGAAAAGAATATCAGAAAAATCCACGAAGTACGTTAGTATTACGGGCGGATAAAGAAGCCATCATTGATGATGCCGTCCGCGTAATGAATATTGCGAAAGCATTGAACATGAAAGTTGTATTAGCGACGCAGAGAGCGAATCGGTAAAAATATATGTTTCCAGAAGGTATATCGGATGAACAGCGATTTGGCGTTTGGGTAACCAGCGGTGTACATATCATACTGTTGGTTGTTGCAATCTTTATATATGTAGGTAAAGAACCACCACCCCGTGCTGCGTTTATGACTGTCACGCTTGGTAACTATAGTGAAGGAAAACCTGCGCAACACGCCAAAAAGAAGCAGCCTAAAGTTGCTACACGTCCGAATCCTTCGAAAGTCAAGCCCAACAAACCCAAAGCGGAAGAGCATAAAAAGCCTAAGACCGAGCAAAAAGAAAAGAAAAAGGTAACAAAGGCGGTCAATTTGCCCGAACAAAAGCAGGATGTGAAGTCCAAGCCTGTTAAAACTCCGAAGACAAAAAAAACCAATCCCAAAAAGAGCCAGGATAAGCCACAGAAGAAACAGGTGGAAGTCGCTCCT
This sequence comes from Balneolales bacterium, assembly GCA_035267045.1. Taxonomy (GTDB): domain Bacteria; phylum Bacteroidota; class Rhodothermia; order Balneolales; family DATFMH01; genus DATFMH01. The sequence goes on along the minus strand of DATFMH010000161.1, from coordinate 6,558 downwards.
GAATCCAATAAAGGAGAAACAGTACAAAAAGGAGCCAAAACAAGCGGTGATAAATCCGGAACAAAAGGGGATGTAAAAGCTGACCAGGGTAAAGGGAACAATGAAAAAAAATCGGCTCCCTATTCACTGAAATGGGAAGGTGATATCAATCGTACCCCAATGGTACAGCCTATGCCGGGATACACCGTCGATGTTGAAGCGGTAATCACCATGCGCTTCGAAGTGAAGCCGGATGGTTCAGTCGGACGTATCATCCCCCTTAAAAAGATGAATCCCGAGTTGGAAAAAGAAGTTATCAAGACTCTGCGTAATTGGCGATTCTCCCCGCTACCCTCGGGTGTGCCTCAACAACCCCAATGGGGAACCATAACCTTCCGCTTCGTCCTCGACTAAAAAATTAACCACAGAGCTATCACAGGGAGAAAACAGTCTGATTGTCATTGCGAGGCCGAATGGCCGTGGTAATCCCCTTCCGTAGTTTTATTAATATGTGACATCAACAGCAGAACGTCGATTTTGCACAAGGCGCATAGTGCATAGTGAAATTCGGGTTATGAGGTTATTGAGTATATTAAGGTATTAAGATATACAACCCTTGCCACATGCTATTTGCACGCAATATACTCAATAACTCATTACACTTAATAACTGAGTTAAACGGATTGCTGGTCGCTCTCAAATCACTTCGTCTCGGTATACGCCTTCGCTCCCCAAATCTTGTTTGTATACTCCATGATCGTACGGTCGGATGAAAATTTACCCATTCTGGCCGTATTAAGGATAGCTCGTTTCCACCAGAGGTCCGGTTGCTGATATATCTTTTCAACCTCTTCCTGTTTTTTGATATACCGTTCATAATCAGCGAGTACCATGAAATAATCATTTTCCTCCAACAGGGCATTTACGACAGGCTGGAAGAGATCCGATTGATTCGGACTGAAATATCCACTGTTGATTTGATCGAGGGCTTGTTTCAATTCCGTATTACCATTATAGAATTTTGTGGAATCATAGCCGGTACGGCGCATTTCCTCGATTTCATCGACGGTAAGGCCAAAGATGAAGATGTTTTCATCACCGACTTCTTCTTTAATCTCAATGTTGGCGCCATCGAGTGTTCCGATTGTCAAAGCACCGTTTAGGGCAAACTTCATATTTCCCGTACCCGAAGCCTCCATACCGGCCGTGGATATCTGCTCAGATAACTCGGCTGCCGGTATCATGCGTTCGGCTAATGTAACGCTGTAGTTCGCAAGAAATACAACCTTAAGCTTATCTCCGACATCAGGATCATTATTAATCTTTTCAGCTACACTGTTGATCAATTTGATGTGAAGCTTTGCCATTGAATAGCCCGGAGCCGCTTTGCCGGCAAATAACAGCGTGCGTGGCTGAAATGGCGCATCAGGATCTTTTTTTATACGATTATAGAGTGTAACCGCATGTAAGAGCGCTAATAATTGACGTTTATATTCGTGAATTCGCTTAATCTGAATATCAAATATTGAATTCAGGTTGAGTTCTATATTATTACGTTCCTGTACGTAAGCGGCGAGATGCTTTTTATTCTCATTTTTAACTTCCCGGAACTGTTTCTGAAAATCAGGATCTTCCGCCTTTTTCTCCAGTTGTTTCAGTTCATCCAGTTTGGTGATCCATTTATCACCAATTTCACCGGAAATAAGATTTGATAACCCGGGATTACATTGCTTCAACCATCGACGGGGTGTAATACCATTAGTGACATTGATAAATTTATCATTCCAGAGTTCGTAGAAATCACGGAATAATGTTTTCTTCAAAAGGTCAGAATGCAATGCAGATACGCCATTCACTTTATGGGAGCCAACGATACCGAGTGTGGCCATTTGAATACTCGGTTGTTCCCCTTCGCTGATAATCGACATCCGGCGCACCCGGTTGATATCTTCACCGAAATTTGTCCTGACTTTATTTAGAAACCGGTTATTAATCTCGTAAATGATTTCCAGTTGACGGGGAAGAAGCGTCCGTGTAAGCGAAACAGACCATTTTTCAAGTGCTTCCGGCATGAGAGTGTGATTCGTATAAGCTATAGACTTACTCACTATATCCCAACTTGTTTCCCAGTCCAGGCCTTCTTCATCCAGAAGAATGCGCATTAATTCGGGTATGGCAAGATTCGGATGCGTGTCGTTACATTGTATAGCAACTTTGTCAGGAAATTTTCGCCAGTCGTTATGCTTTTTCTTGAACCGCGCAACAATATCCTGAAGTGTGGCGGAAACGAGAAAAAATTCCTGCTTCAATCGCAATTCCTGTCCGACGAAAACCTTGTCATTTGGGTATAAGACACGAGAGATGTTTTCCTGTAATTCGGTATCCCGTATAGCATCGATATATTCGCCCTGATTGAAACAGTGTAAGTCGATAGCTTTCGACGATTCGGCTTTCCATAAACGCAGATTATTAACCACATCATTGTTATAGCCCGGTACAGGGGTGTCATAGGCCAGGGCGAGTACAGCTTCGGTGTCTTCAAGGCGATAGCGTAAGCGTCCCTCACCATCGGTATAAGGCACGGATCGCCCGTAAAAATGAACGGGATAGGCAATCAGGGGACGGACGACATCCCAGGGATTACCATAGCGCAGCCATAGATCAGGCGACTCAATCTGGTACCCATTAATAATCTTTTGATAAAAAATTCCATAGTCATACCGTATTCCGTAGCCGTAACCCGGTATGCCAAGAGTAGCCATTGAATCGAGGAAACAGGCTGCTAAACGCCCGAGGCCACCGTTGCCCAGGCCGGCATCCCATTCTGCATTTCGCAGCTTATCATAATCCAGGCCAATTCCATCCAAAGCTTCTTTGGCTGTATCAAGTAACCCGAGGTTGATAAGGGCACTATCCAGTAACCGGCCGATGAGAAATTCCATGGATAAATAATACACACGTTTGACATCTTCACGGTAATAGCCTTGTTGTGTATCAATCCACCGTTGATGAAGGCGGTCCATTACAGCCAGAACGAGGCTTCTGTAATGGTCCCAATCGGTAGCCGAATATTCGTCTTTGGAAAGAGTGAAACGAAGATGTTGCTCAATATCGAGTTTAAGAGATTCTACATCTGACCCGGTACGTGGATCGATAACTTTAGTATTTGCCATTATCTGTATTTTTTGATAAAAAAATCTTTGGATGTTATTCGGTTGGCTCACCTATGTAATTTGTAAGCAATTCCGATGCATCGAGAGTTCCCCTCAACGGTTCATGTATATGAGCCAAATTGTAATATAACTGTAATATTTCGTGATAAATCTTTTATTATGAAGAGACAAAAATGGTGATTTATTTCTGATTCTAAAAGTTAATTTTTTATGGAAACCCTATGAGAGTCGATAAATACCTTTATCAGGTTGAAAACCGGGCCGGGTCAGATTGGGAGTCATATCATATTCGAGAAACATCTTATAAGCGTGGGTTGCTACAAATTCCTGTTCAAAAAGGCCGTACACAGCTGAACCGCTTCCACTCATGGAAGCATAAACGGCACCAAGTTCATACAATTGATCTTTTATATTCCCAACCATAGGATGTTGAAACATTACCACGGGTTCGAGATCATTAATAAGCCGGTATTGCCATTCGTCTAATTCCTGATTTATGAGCGTATCTTCTATATCAAAATCGTGATGCGGGTTAGGTTGGCAAAACTGATAGGCATCAGCTGTATTACTTTCGAAATTGGGGTAAACGGTGACAATCCATGCTTGTGGTTGAATGGAAGCTGGAGTGAGGTTTGTCCCGGTACCGGTGCCTATAGCTGGTTCGTTACGAATAAATAACGGAATATCCGAACCAAGCTTTTGGGCTAATTCAATCAATTCAGAATCGGTTAGATTCAATTCTTCAATTTTATTAAGCATTCTGAGCGTAAGTGCGGCATCACTGCTTCCCCCACCCAGTCCGGCGCCTACAGGTATCTTTTTATCCACTTCGATATGATACTGACCGGCTAAGCCGACTTCTTGTTGTAGAAGAAGGTACGCTTTCATGATGAGGTTTGATTCATTAACCGGAAGGTTTTCATCCGACATTACGAGTTTTGTTTTTTCGGATTTGTGGATTTTAAACTGATCACTCCAGTTGATAAAACAGAACCCGGTTGTTATATCATGATATGCGTTGGGCAGACGTTCATTCACGTGAAGGCCCAAATTTATTTTGGCATATGCACGGGCAGTATATATGATTGGACTCTCCATATTTTATCTACCTACACATATTTGTCTTTGATTTTAATCATGTAATCGAACGCTGCATCGTGTTCATTTGGAATATCACCGTTGAGTATCGCCTCCTCAATATCTTTCTTAATCTTCCCGACAACAGGACCGGGGTTGATTTTCAGAGCATCCATGATTTCCTTTCCATCGACAGGCGGTTGCCAGTTACGAAGACGATCTTTTTTCTCAACTTCTTCCATTCTTTGTTCAACTTTATCAAAGTTATTGAGATACTGCCTGACTTTTCGATCGTTTTTACTGGTTATATCCGCCCGGCATAAAATCATAAGGTCGTCAATATCGTCTCCGGCTTCAAAAAGCAGCCGCCGGATGGCACTGTCTGTAACCTCATCGCTGACAAGTGCAATGGGACGAAGATGGAGGCGTACCAACTTCTTAACAAAACGCATGCGTTCATCGAGCGGTAAACCCAGCCTGCGGAATATTTTGGGGGTCCATTTAGCGCCGAGGGCATCATGGCCGTGGAAGGTCCAGCCGGCTTCGGGTTGAAATCGTTTGGTCGGGGGCTTGGCTATATCATGCATGATAGCTGCCCATCGCAACCAGAGATCATCAGATTTTTTTGCGGTGTTATCCAGTACCTTTAGGGTATGCCAGAAATTATCTTTATGGCGTATACCATCTATTTCATCCACACCATGCAAATTGTGCATTTCAGGAAAAATCAATTTTAAGATACCGGTCTTAAACAATAAGGCAAACCCTATAGAGGGTTTGGGAGCCAACACAATTTTATTTATCTCATCAATAATGCGTTCTTTAGATACGATAGATAACCGTTTGGCCATCTTCCGGATACCATCATAGGTGTTATCTTCAATATTGAAATTTAACTGTGTAGCAAAGCGAATAGCGCGAAGCATGCGCAGGGGGTCATCGTCAAAAGTGATTTCGGGATCAATAGGAGTGCGAATAAGTTTTTTTCCCAGGTCGCTCATACCATCAAAGGGATCGCGTAAACTACCGAAATCGTCTTTATTCAATGACCAGGATAACGCATTAATTGTGAAATCACGGCGAACCTGATCGTCTCTCAACGTCCCGTTTTCAACAACTGGTTTTCGTGAATCACGGCGATAACTTTCTTTACGGGCTCCTACAAATTCGAGTACGAGTCCATTGGTTTTAACCTGGGCGGTACCGAATTGCTTGAAAACGGAAATATGACTGGCACCAAGCTGTTGAGCCACTCTCTTTGCCAGTTTGATACCGGAACCAACCGTTACAAAATCGATATCAAACTCAGCCTGTTCCTGAATGCGATTCATATAGTAATCCCGCACATAACCTCCAATGACATATACTTCCTGTCCGATTTGATCGGCGGCCTCAGAGATTACTTTAAATACATCCAGGTGCTTCTTGCTTATCTTATTGATTTCCAATGTTTCTGCTTCTTGAATCAAAACCAAATTCTATTCTATCTATAACGGTATTACCGGCATTGGCGTTTTGTTATAGATATATCGGGGATTATTTATGGTAATTTATACAGTTTTAAATAGATAAAAATATCAGGGTTTAATGTATGGCAGAATGATCACCCAAGTGAGTTTCACCCTTAAAGTCATTTACCGTGACATGGTTGCCTATCGTGGCATTAATAATTTCTGAACCTGATATTGATGTTTCGTTTAAAACGATACTGTTATTAATGGAACTATTTGAAATTTTGGATCCCTCACCAATACTTGCATACGGTCCGACGGTGGAGTTCTCTATAGTAACATTTTCTCCAATATAAACGGGTGGAACAATTTTGGAATTCAAATATTTACTTTCGTCGTAGGTGTGATTTTCCTTTTCAATGATGATTTTTGTAGTATCGAGCCATGCCGGAAGTGTGCCGCAATCGAGCCATTCATCGACTGATGCCGATTTGAATACGTTATCCTTCTTCAACAGGCGGTCGAGTGCATCCGTCAACTGATACTCATCACCATGTCCCGTGATGTTATTATCGAGCAGGTATTTTATTTCTGTTTTAAGGTCCTCGCCTTTTTTGAAATAATAAACGCCGATGATAGCCAGTCTGGATATAGGTTCGGTGGGCTTCTCAACAAAACCGGTGATTTTTTCCCCTTCATGGACGGCAACGCCAAAACGTGACGGATCCTCCACTTCCTTTAGCCAGATCACACTGTCGGCATCTTCAACGGAAACGACAGTTTCAGAATCAAAGAGCGTATCAGCAAATGCGATAATGACTTCGCCTGCAAGAGAATCAGCTGCACAATAAACGGCATGTGCTGTCCCCAGGGCCTGA
>DATFMH010000160.1:0-28202 GCA_035267045.1 Balneolales bacterium | reverse complement strand
GAGTGCCAATTCATCGGGTTCGTTGAATGATTTTACCAATTCATCAACGACTATAAATTATAATACAGGTTCCAGCGGAGCTACTGTAGAAGTGGCTTCATATGCCGGTCCACCACCGGGGTCACAGGATATCACAACATCAACGATAGCCGGAGTGGGTAAATACATGGATGTCCAGACCAGCGGTACTATCAACTGGCCGGTAACTATTCGAGTGTACTATACGGCGAATGACCTCAGACAGGCGGGTGTACTCGAAAGTGATCTGAAGGGCCTGTATTATTGGGATGCAACCAATAGCCGATGGAATCTTTATTCCAATTCAGGCCCGGACGATCAGGGCCGGGGAACATCCACTACTTATGTGGACACAACAAATGTAACCATAAACGGAACCAGGTATGAGGGTTTTGTTGCCGCTGTAGCTTATCATTTGACGCCGATAACTATTGGGGCCGCTAAAAAGACCATTACGGACCGTTACCAGGATCTCATAACGTTTGTTGGTTCTCTTCCAATAAGTGATTTTAAAAAACCCGGGAAAGAACGACAAAAAGAATTGATTGAAAGTATTAAAAGATCCAAAGAAAAATTTGATAAAGGGAAGAAAAAGGAAGCTTATCATATTCTTTCCGAATTCATACTGAATCATTTAGTCAATACCGGGGATACACATCGAAAGGATGAAAAGCATCATCATAAAAACAGGAAAAATCACCGGTTTGATCATGATGAAAGCAATCATCAGTTATGGGTTACCGATCAATCAGCCAGAGATCAAATAAAAAGTGACATCAATGACCTGCTAACTGTATTGAGCAAAAAAACAAAACAAGTCGAAGAGAAGTCATTTAGTCCGGGTATCATGCAACATATGCAGGTACCGGGTGAATATTCATTATCACAAAACTACCCGAACCCATTTAACCCAACGACTACAATCAAATACGGTATTGCCCACCAGGGATTTGTCTCATTGAAAGTATATAATCTTTTGGGGCAGGTTGTGGCCACATTGGTTAACCGTGAAATGCCGGCAGGTCAGTATACCGTGAATTGGAATGCTTCCCGATTATCCAGCGGCGTGTATCTGTACCGCTTGAAGGCAGGATTATTCACTATGACCAAAAAGCTTGTTTTGATGAAATAGATACAGGATGCAAAAAATATTATGAAAAGAATCAAACTCATGAAGCAGATAATGTTCTATGCAGCATTATCTGCTGTTTTTCTACTTGGGGCCAATATGCACTCGCTTGCCCAATCAGTTTCATTTAATGATAGCAATTCAGACACCCTGTTTGCCGGCAATTCATTTTATGAAGTGGCATTAAGCAAGCAAGATGGGCACATCGATTTTATAAAGGATAAATCTACCAATAAAATCATCTCGATAGGTGATGAGAACAGTAGCCTATGGAGAGTTGCTTTTCTAAATGGTGGAGATATTTATAGTGTGAATTTTGTAGGAGGACAATCGAACAGGTTTTCTTATCAATGGTACTCAAGTGGTGATTCTTTGGTATTTCATTACACACCTGATCAAAATATGACACAAAAAGTGACGGTGTCAACAACATTCACCTTTTCTGATGGACATTATTTTGATCTTGAAATGCATTTAAAGAATAATGCCGGCGATTCGGTATTATCAGTTAATATTCCAAGGAATCTGATGTTTAATCTATCGAATATAAAGAATGCTTATCTACCGGTCTTACCGGGTGTTAAGTTACACCAGGGATTTTTTACCGATCATAAGGATTGGAATAACGGGAATTATCCATCAGCATTAAATTTTGCCGATTATATCCAGTTGGAAACAACGAATGGGAACTTTGCCTTTTATCATATACTCAAGAAAGATCTAACACCTTTGGTAGTCAGAAGACTATACTACGAGTATAACAACGATCTCCAAAAAGATGTTTATGTCCTGGCCCATAATTTCCAGCCAGTTCTTCCTTCGGGACAAGAGTGGGATTCTCCGATCCTACGATTTAGAGTGGGCCAGGATGTATATACAACAGCAGAGGATTACAGAAAGGATTATGGCTTGGATTCAGCTCCTTCCGTTCATGATAAACTTGGAGCAGATTATCAGAAAATAGTTGAAGCCTTGTATAATAAAATTGGCATTGATGATGAATATAATTATCACGATTTGCCCCTTTCAAACAGGGGCCGTTATAAACAATTATTATCAGAGATTCCCAAACCAAGTTTACTCTTCATATTGGGTTGGGAAGAACGGGGTTTTGATGAAAATAATCCGGATATATTTCCACCGGATAAGCGATTTGGATCAAACCAGGATTTGAAAGCTTTATCAGACAATGCAAAAAGCCTTGGGCATGTCATGGAACCTTATATAAATCCAACTTTTTGGGATGATCAGTCCCCCACACTTCAAATGTTAAATCCCCAGGATGTAGCTGTTTTAGATCATGGCGGGAAGCCTCATTATGAACAATATGGGTCTGGAACACATATTCACGGCGGATATGGAATAACACCCTGGAATTCCTCGGTGATATCAAGGCTTCAGCAGCAGATGGATAATGTTAAAAAATATATAGCGCCTAAGACTTTGTTTGTTGACCAGATTGGATCCCGGGCGGGACTAGATTATAATCCATCGGAACCCAATACATATGCCCAGGCCCAGGGGTGGCTCGAATACGCGAGGAAATATAAAAGTATGAATATCATCGATGAATTTGGTTATGACAGGATGGTAAAACCACTTTTAGGGTTTGAAGGAAGTATCCTGGAGTTTACATCAAATGGTGACCAGGAATTAGGTGACGGCGCCTGGGGTAAAGGGAATTGGGAATTGTTTCCCTTGATCCCATATATGGTGGGTGATAAGATTTTGATGTATGATGCTACCGATAATTACATCAAGTCGAAAGATATGATTACCTGGAGCTTTGCTATGGATCAGTTCCTTAGTTACGTTGATTCGTTCGCAGATACACAAAAGAAATGGTTATGGATTGCAGCTTCTCTTCAAAAAAATGCAATGTCTTTATTGGCTGACGAACGCGTCAGAAGTTATACCCACCAAAGCGATAGTGTGACTGTAACAACGTATGATAATTATAAAGTTACTACCAATTGGTCGAAGTTGAATAATCTGCAGACTGGCAATGATATTATTGCGCCAGATGGATTTTTAATGACAGATAATAACGGAGAGTATAAAGCAGGGATTTTTCAAAAGTTTAATGGTCACGATCTGACAAGCGGTGACAATTATATTGTTTACCATGCATATTCCGATAGTTTAGTCGTTTTTTATCCACAAGGTCCCGGTACTAAATTGTGGGTCAATATCCCAACATCATGGGGTACTAATCCCGATGTTCATGTATATGCTGTTGCTTTCGATAGTACTATTACGAAAATCACTCCAGATTTATCTAACAATAAAGCTGGTTTCACTGTTAGTGTCAAAATGAATAATCAGCGGATCGATAAATATGTTGTTACCAACGGGCCATTGTATTTGACGAGCCCGATACTATCATATCCGGGTGATGGTAAAGATTTAAATCCCGATTCGCTTCAATTTAAGTGGAGCAAAGTAGATGGAGCTGAAAATTATGACATGCAGATAGCTAGTGATCGGGCATTTAACAAGATTCTTTATACTTATTCGGATATAACAGATACGGTTACTACTCTTGATAGTTTAGATACAGGAATTAGCTTCTACTGGAGAGTGCGGGCAAATAAAACGGGACAATCAGGTCCATGGTCGAATGTATCCGAATTCAGAGTTGCCGGGATCAATCTTGAAGATGGTATTATAGCGTATTATCCATTCCAGGGAAATGCCGATGATGCCGGACCAGATGTCAATAACGGGGTTGTTAAAGGCGGAGTTCAATTAACGAAGGATCAGGCTGGCAACGCAAACAGTGCATACGACTTTGATGGAAGCTCCGGTTATATAAATATAACTGAATCTGCTTCTTATCTGTCAATTAAAAACAAGATAACTGTTGCAGCTTGGGTGTATCCCAGGTCGTATAATAATGAAGTGGGAGTGATCGTACATGATAATTTCTGGCGTTTAATGTTATCCCAGGGGAATGTGACCGGAAATATATTCAATGATCAATGGCAGGAGAAACGGGTTCAAAGTAATGAACAGGCCCCTTTGAATACCTGGTCACATATTACCTTCACTTATGATGGTAATACGATTAAGGTGTATCTGAATGGTAAATTAAAGAATAAACTGGATTTTCCGGTGACAAAATTCGGGAATGCCAGTGTTACGAGCCCAATACAAATAGGTCACGGTATCGGGTTATCTCAGAACTTTTTTGATGGAATGATGGATAATGTAATCGTCTACAACAGGGCGTTAGCCGATACCGAAGTTGCTCTTTTAGCGAAGAAAAAATTCCTGTTATTACCACCGGCGTTACTATCGCCCAATGATCAGTCTGACGAAGATTCACTGAAAACCCGTCTTATTTGGCACAAACAGGTAGGAGCACAAAAATATAAGGTACAATTATCCCATAATAGGAATTTCAGCTACGCTATGATATTGGATACAACGGTTACGGATACCATGGTTTCGGTGCCTGATATTCAAATTGATTCAACCTATTATTGGCGGGTTCGCTCCATTGGGGATAGTACTACAAGTAACTGGTCGCTATATAACAGTTTTCATAATAATACGGTTTTAGCCGGTATTCAGTCATCCAATCAAAAACCGGCTCAATATAAATTATATCAAAACTATCCGAACCCATTTAATCCGACGACTACGATTTCTTACCGGTTAAAAGCGGCGCAACAAGTACATATGACGATTTACGATATTCTCGGAAGGAGAGTAGCTGTACTGGTTGATCAAAAAGAAAGTGCCGGACTTCATACGATTACATTTGATGCCTCACGTTTATCTAGCGGTCTCTATTTTTATCGCTTACGCACGAAAAATTTTACGAGCATAAAAAAGATGATCTTGCTTAAATAGAGGGGGAGGACAATCGGTCTGCGGTTACATAAACGGCAGACCGATTTTTTATTTCTACTCATTGATAATACAAGATGAATCACACTTCTGTTTTTTGAATTAAATTTCATCCTTTCAATCACGAAACGATTTCATATCATAAGATCCATGTTCCATTTACAATTTCTGTTTGATTAAAGAGTTAGGATAATTATTGAGGTTTGTATCGAAAACAGAAATTGTAATAAAAATAACGAATGATGGATTTGGCAGTGCAGAAAAAAATCATTGATGATAACCTACGTGAAATAAAAATCTTCAAAACCCTTCTGATTGTAACCCTTTTTCTATTTTGTACTACTCGTGTCTTTGCCAGGGGTAAAAATGATGAAGAAACCGTGCTTCGGCATACCTTGAAGAATGGCATGAGAGTGGTAATCGTCAAAAACCCCCTCGCTCCTGTAGTTACAACAGAACTAAATTATCTGGTGGGTTCGAATGAAGCTCCAAATGGTTTCCCGGGAATGGCTCATGCTCAGGAACATATGATGTTCAGAGGCAGTCCGGGTTTATCAGCAAATCAGTTGGCCGATATTACTGCCGCTATGGGTGGCGATTTTGATGCAGATACACGACAAATGGTAACCCAATACTATTTTACGGTACCGGCAGAAGATATTAATATCGCTCTACACATAGAGTCCATTCGTATGAAAAATGTTTTGGATACTCAAAAGTTATGGAAGCAGGAACGGGGTGCTATTGAGCAGGAAGTTGCCAGTGATATGTCAAATCCTCAATATGTATTTTATAAGAAGTTGCTGGGAGCTATGTTCAAAGGTACACCATATGCACATGATGCCCTCGGAACGAGGCCTTCGTTCGATAAGACGACGGGTTCTATGCTCAAGCGTTTCCATGAGAAATGGTATGCTCCAAATAATGCCGTACTCGTTATTGTTGGTAAAATCGATCCACAAAAAACTCTAAATGAGGTTGAGAAATTATTTGGCGTTATTCCATCAAAAAAATTACCGGAAAGACCAGCTATTCATTTACAACCCGTAACTCCCGATACACTTCATCTTAAAACGGATTTGCCGTATGGTTTAGCCGTTATGTCATTTAGAATGCCGGGTACGGACAGCCATGATTATGCCGCTGCTGAAATATTATCTGACGTACTTTCAAGTCAGCGTGGTAAGTTATATTCCATGGTTCCTCAGGGTAAAGCCTTATATGCCGGTTTTTCCATGAATGCTCTGAGAAAATCAGGACTGGGATTCGGATTAGCTGTCTTTCCAAAAGGGGGCGACTCAGAGGGTCTATTACATAACGTTTCGAAAATTTTAGCTTCTGAAGTTAAAAAAGGCGTCGATCCGGACCTGGTTAAGGCCGCTAAAAAAGATGAAATTTCTTCATTTGAATTTCAGAAAAATTCCGTTTCCGGTTTGGCTTCCGTATGGTCGGAAGCTGTGGCCGTTGAAGGACGTAACTCGCCTGAAGCAGATCTGCAAGCCTTAAAAAAGGTGACTGTGCAGGATGTTGACAGAGTAGCGAAAAAATATTTGAATCCTGATCATGCCATTTATGCGATCCTGACGCCCCAATCATCCGGTAAACCTATTTCACATAAAAGTTTTGGAGGTAAGGAATCGTTTGCACCCAACAATCCCAAATCTGTTAAACTACCTGATTGGGCTGAAAATGCCATGGGACAATTGAAAGTGCCCAAATCTATTGTGCATCCGGTTGTTTCCACTTTGCCTAATGGTATAAAACTAATCGTTCAACCCGAAGATATTAGTAATGCGGTGAGCGTTTATGGGCGTATAAAGAATAATCCCGACCTGGAGACACCTAAAGGCCAGGAAGGGACCGATGATATCCTGGAACAATTATTTGATTATGGTTCAAAAAAATTAAATCGCATTCAGTTTCAAAAAGCACTGGATGAAATAGGTGCTGATGAATCAGCCGGAAGTAGTTTTTCTCTTAAGGTTCTGCGTAATAATTTCGACAGGGGTGTACAATTATTAGCGGAAAATGAGTTACATCCTGCTTTACCTTCTCATGCTTTTATGATCATCCAAAAACAGACCGCCAATACCATAGCCGGACAACTACAGAGTCCGGATTATTTGTTTGGCCGTGCAATACATAAATCATTATTACCCAAAGGAGACCCGGCATTACGTCATGCTACTCCACCTAAAGTTAATGCATTAACAATGGGAGATATTACGAATTATTATCAGCATGTTTTCAGGCCGGATATGACCACCATTGTAGTTATAGGTCATATTCAACCGGATACCGCGAAGAAAGTAATAGAAAAATATTTTGGTGATTGGAAAGCATCAGGCCCTAAACCTGAGGTGGATTTCACTAAAGTTCCGTTGAATAAACCCAACGAGACTCACGTCCCTGATGCAAGCAGAGTACAGGACAAGGTTATATTAGCTGAAAATCTTAAAATAACCCGGCCTGACTCTGATTACTATGCTCTGATGGTTGGAAACCATGTTCTTGGGGGGGCTTTTTATGCAACAAGACTATTCCGTGATCTCAGGGAAAATGCCGGTTTGGTCTATTACGTCTCATCTTCTTTTAACATTGGGAAAACGCGTTCAACCTATACTGCTAATTATGCCTGTGATCCGCCAAATGTATCCAAAGCAAGAGATATAATTGTGCAAGACCTTAAACAGATGCAAAAAGAGAAGGTCACACCCAAAGAACTGCGTCAGGCTAAGGCTCTTTTAATACGGAAAATACCATTGTCAGAATCGAGTGAGGATGCCATTGCCGGTGGATTACTATCCCGTGCTGTTAATGGGTTACCGCTCGATGAGCCTACGATTGCCGCTCATCATTATGTAAATACGACCGCAGAGCAAGTTAAGGCTGCTTTTGCAAAATGGGTTAATACCGATAATTTCGTTCAGGTAACACAAGGACCCAAACCCAAATAACACCTTGGTAACTAATAAGGAAAAGGCCGTTCCGTTTTGGAATGGCCTTTTTTACAATATTAAATGTTAGTAAGGGACGCAGAACGTCCGGATTAGTATAATAGGGAAGAGCCTTGTAATTAGATATAAAACTTATAAATTGACGTCTTCCTGAATTTAATTCAGGATCCAGCCAAAACGTTATTACCGTTTACAAACCGTATATGATATAGCTAACAACATACTTTCCAAGCAAAACCAAACAACGCTCATAGCCTTCAACATCGAGATTCCGGGTCGGGGCCCGGAATGACGTCGATGAAAGCTGAAGGTAGCTTTTTTATAAATATCCCAAATCAAGAAAATTCCAAACGAAATCATCATCTAAAAAATAGATGTAATCTTTGGGAAACCGGGATAAAATATCAAATAAAAAAAGCCCCGGGTTTTACTCCGGGGCTTTTTTTAACAATCAACTATAATTCTGGAATGTAACTTTAGAATCCTATACTGGCTTCAACCATTACTCCATGGAATTTTGCTCCATTGAATAAGCTGGTAGAAGCATATCCTTTTTTGTATTCCTGGTTAACATATTCAAGTTTTGCAAGAATATTTTTGGTCATGTACCAGCCGCCGCCAACTTGTACACGCTCTACTTTGGCGTTACTTACAGCACCGCTGAGATCGCCTGTTACAACATCATACCGTCCGGCAATAAACACTTGTGGTGAAATGAAATACTGACCGTCAACTGCAAATTGATTGACCGATTTATTTGTTTTTTCCTCATTTGTAAATTCAATTACTCCAAATAGATTCAATCCACCAACTTGAATGTATGGGTTGATCATATAAGAAGTGAATCCATTACTAAAACCGGGTTCAACGCGGCCACTCCATGCTCCTGCATCGAGAATATCATAATATCTGGCACCGGCACGATCACCATGGTATAAGTGAGTGTGACGTGCATTGTGGTAGAATGAACCGGTTAGACGAATCCGTGCATTGTCACCGACTTTATTGTCATAGCCTAATTTACCGTAAACGGACATCCTGCGTCCATCAGGATTGGTAACTTGCGGGTGTAACTGACCACCGGTGAGACCTAACATACCGATGAATCCTTTGTTCATGACATAAATTTCAGAACCGACTTCAGTAGTGAAGGAATCCATCAGGTGGTTACCTACGAGCGGGTTATACAGTGCGTTTGCATTGTCTGTACGATAGAAGTGGGCGTCACCATAGTTAATTTCCATGTGACCTACTTTAATCGTTACATATTTCATCAGGTTGTCGATAGCTTCACTGTGCAGCATCGGAAGAGCGTCAATACGCAGATAACCACCTTTTACATATGCTTCAGTGTGGTGACGTGAAGATAGATAGGTCGTCAAGTGTAAACGCATACCTTGTGCTAATTGTGCATCCAAATATAAGTTGGCATTAGCTAAGTTGAAACCCGGGCCAATTTTTGATAATTGGATAGGTGCTCCGGTTGCATCAACACCATTTGTGCTTTGAATAAGGTCTTGCCATTGTTGGGTAAATGCAGCACCCCAGTACAATTTAAAGCCCGTATATTCAAAATTTTTATCCGCTTTAGTAGGTTCGAATTTATTTACTCCATCTAAACCATAAGGGCGGAAATATTGTAAGTCTTTTACATGTTGAGCATAACTTGAATTAAAGACACCGCCCAACAGCAAAATTGCGATCGATAGTCCGAATAATTGTTTTAAGGTTTTCATTGCTTCTCTATTTTATAATGTTCAAAAGTGTTTATTGAAAAAATCTGTTGTTAAAATCCTTGTTCAGTACAAATGACTCATGTACACTCCAATGATTATAGTTTGTTTCAACGTGGGTAACTGTTAATTGTATCTCCACGTTATTTTCAGCATCCTCTTATTATAGTTTGTGATAATGAAAATTTTAGTCTCCTTTTTAATTCTATTGTAAGAATTCGTTGTTACGGTTTTAACTATCCAAATTCCATGCCATCTTTAAAAAAAAATTAAAAAAGAATTACAAAATGGCTGGAAATCAAGGTTTATCAAATTAAAAGCTGATTTTATCTAAAATTGTAAATTGGAATAATTATGGAGATAGATGTAATGCAAAGGGGTAATTGCAATTCTGCAAGACTAAAATATTCGAGATTGCAATTCTGCAAGTTGGTTTATGAGAATGATTATGTATAGGTATATTATTTTGAACCAAAGATTTATTCATTTTATTTAACAGGATCAAATGAGTCTAATCCCGGTGATCAATAATTTTGTAAACAGATCAGCTTTTTACATTTATTGGCTAAAGCCTTAATCACATGACAAATGTTTCTTATAATCGCATGTAAATAGTTATTGAGACATTATCATGGTAATTTTGATTTTAACATATGCTTAGGAAGATGAAATATGATACTTATTAATCGAAAAGATGCTAAACGATTATACAAGGCCATTTTGCTATTATGTTTATTGCTATGGTTGGGATTTAATACTGTACTTTATGCCCAGACAATGCGTTTCGCCGCCCGGCAATTTATTGATGCCAATGGAGATACACTTAATTATCGAATCTCGACTCCTGATTATAATCTTTCGCGTAACTATCCTGTAGTTATCTTTTTACATGGATCCGGAGAACGAGGTAATGATAATATTTCCCAGTTAAAATGGGGGGTTCAGAACTTCGTAACAGATAAGATGATGATGGCTCATCCGGCTATTGTTATTGCACCTCAGTGTCCGGGAAATGAACACTGGTCTAATTATACTCCGGATACGTTGCATAAAGTTATTCGGTTAAATCCGAAACCATCGTTACCGATGAAGCTTACAATGGAATTATTGGACACTTTAATAGCCGATATGCCGGTTGATACTTCAAGGATATATATAACAGGACTCTCGATGGGTGGTTATGGTACATATGATGCTATTGAGCGTTGGCCAAACCGGTTTGCTGCAGCTGTTCCTGTTGCCGGAGCTGGAGATCCAACCCTGGCTAACCGTATCGCACATATTCCCATATGGGATTTCCATGGTGCCGACGATCCAATTGTCAACCCGGTTTATTCCCGCAAGATGATGAATGCACTATTGAAAGCCGGTGCACATCCGGGTTTCACCGAATATCCTGGGATAGGACACTTTTCGTGGGTGCCCGCCTATAGCAATCCACAAGTATTGGATTGGATGTTTCGTCAATGTAAAACGAAGTGAATTACCATTCAGTAAAAAAGAACGACGGACGACTGTAAAACAGATTTTAGTTACAAATGACAGGTAGCCGGAGATTACGTCTATTATATTTTAGCTACTGAAGATCAGTAAAAAATAACGAGTTTAAAATCTCTATATTTATAATGCCTTCTCTGTTACCTGGACTGGTTTCACTTTTCTTGAAAATCTGCATCGTCCGCGTTCTATTTTAAATTGGTAATAAGAATCAGTCGGTTTTTAAATATTTAACCATCCAACCTACCCATCGGCGATAGATATCAGTTGTTCGTACAATGTCATGTGGAAAGTGCGTATTTGCCGGGTAGGCATAAAACTCAACATGATCACCATTATCACGTAGGGCATGAAACATTTCATAACTGTTAATTATCGGCACATTAGGATCTCCAACATCTCCCATAATCAATGTAGGTGCTTTCACATTTTGGGCATATTGTATAGGTGATTGCTTACGCCATATTTTTTCATATTTCTTAACCCAGGGTGAACCACCGAAAAAATAGAGATCGTCTTTTTGATAAAAAGCAATCGTATAATCCATGACCCAATCATTGAGGGCAGCTCCTTCTACGGCCGCTTTCCATGTGCCAGGGTAGTTTCCATTAAGCCAGGAAGTCATATATCCGCCATACGACCATCCGGTTACACCGATGTTGCTTTCATCGACAATACCTTTCTTTTCTACTTCTTTTAAGCCGGCCATAACATCCCTGCCGGGACCCTTGCCAGTATTACGATAAATGGCGTGTTGATAAGCATCACCTAAATTGATACTACCGCGATAATTGGGTTGAAAAACCAGGAAACCATGGGCGGCCATCAACTGTGTTAATGGGGAAAAGTTAACTGTAGAAGCTCCTTCGGGTCCTCCGTGAATAACCAAAACCAGGGGGTACTTATGACCGGATTGATAACCGACCGGATACGTTAAAACACCATCTTCGAAGAAATGATGATCCGGGCCTTTCCATGATACGGAGTCCATCTTTCCTAAAGCCAGTTGATCTACAAATGAATTCAGGTTTGTAAGGCGTTTCGGTGTACTCATAACCGATTTCATGATGTATAATTCTCCCGGATGAGAAGCAGTGGCACCGATAAAAGTAATCACTCCGTTATTGGATACACTCATACCTCCGCGTGCCGGTTGTATTCCATGTAAATTAAGTAGTTCGGCCGTTCCTGAAACAGGTTGGCGCCACATGACAGTACGCGTTCCTTTTTGGCCGGTCATCAAAATTGATTTGTTATCTGGGAGCCATGTATAATTATTGATATTTCTGCCAAGCCCCCGGGTTGCGTCATGAATCTTTCCATTCATAGTCACATAAACAGCATTACCATTATTTTGATCACCATTTCTGGCTCTCATAAATGCCAATGCGGATCCATCATCGGAAAATGCGGGATTACCGGATCCTTCATCGGATACATAGGCCCTGACTTTACCACCCGAAGTATCTACTTCAGCAAGGGTAGAGTGATAAGCATCTCCAAACCAGACATCAGGAAATTTTTGAAAGACAATAGATTTGCCATCATGAGTCCAGGCTAAAGGAGATATTGTGCCCTGATCGGTATCTATACTCCACGAACCTTGAGTCAACCGTTTAGCTTTTCCACCATTTGCAGATATAATCCACAGATGCCATGGTTGTACGGCTTTACGTACGGTATAATTATTTTCGGTTACTCTGAATCCGTCGTTATGATGTTTAATTTCCTTTGGATTGGGAACAGTATCCTGGGCGACAAAGGCTATTTTCTTTCCATCCGGACTCCATGAATACTCGTCGATCCCCGTTTTGGATTTCGTCACGCGTACAGGGTCGCCGCCATTCATCGACATAATAAAAACCTGCTCTTTTTTGGATTCCGGATCGTGAGCTTTAAAAGCAAGTCGGCTACCGTCGGGAGACCAGCGAGGTTCTGATAAACCTTTTCGGTGATATGTTAAACTTCTTGTTTTTCCAGTAGTGATATCAATAAGATCAATTTCCTGCTTCGATTTATCCTTTTTCCAATCAGGCCGGGAAACAATTACAGCTATATTACTGCCGTCAGGTGAGATTCGAGGGCTTGACAATCGAACGAGTTTGCGTAAATCTTTAAGTTTGAATGGCTGTTTTTGAGCATGAGCCATTGGTAGTTTGGCAATCAAAATACAACCCAGGAATAGGATAGAGCGACTTACAAACTTCATAATAAAAATTTTTAGAGAGAGATTTGCTTTGTATTTAGGAAATATAGAGCAAAATAGCTTAGTGACAGGTATTTAGAAAAAAATTTTGCATCATTTTACAGGATAAATTGTGATACTCATATGTACTTTTTATCCATTTCATATGAATTCAATTAAAGATAGAATGTATTTAGCCAGATGAAAAATTCAATGATAATTTTTCGGTGGATTTAAAAAAATCAATTAAGCTATTTTATTAATAAAAAATCATGATATCATTACCACCGGAAGAAGAAATGATCAACGCCTTTATGCAAAGAGACTCACGATACGAGGGTATTTTCTTTGTTGGGGTAAAGACAACCGGAATATTTTGCCGGCCCACTTGTTCAGCACGTAAACCGAATATAGCGAATATTACTTTTTTTAAATCGACTAAACAGGCATTGGATGCGGGCTATCGTCCGTGTAAACGTTGTAAGCCAATGCAGGTTGAAGGGAATTTTCCTGATTGGATCACGATTATATTATCTGAAGTTGATAATGACCCTCTCCGGCGTTGGAAAGATGCTGAGTTACGAGAAATGGGCATTAATCCTAACAGGCTTCGGCGTTGGTTTAAAAAGAATCATGGGATGACATTTCAGACTTATTTGCGTTTAAGGCGTCTCGGGAATGCACTGGGTCGTATAAAACAGGGCGATGATCTGACCAATGTTGCTTTTGATAACGGCTATGATTCGTTGAGCGGTTTTCGCGATGCTGTTACCCAAATAACCGGTTTAACACCCGTTAAAAGTCGGGAAAGCACAATTGTATATGTAAATCGAATACCTACGCCTTTAGGGCCAATGTTAGCAGGAACGACCAGTAACGGACTTTGTTTACTTGAATTTATTGATCGAAGAATGCTGGAGACTCAGTTAAAACGAATTCGTAAGCATCTGAATGCCACGTTTATCCCTGGATCAAATGATTACATGGAATTGGTTTCGAGACAAATCGGAGAATATTTCAATGGACAAAGAAAGGAATTTTCAATACCGCTTCAAACTCCGGGAACGGAATTTCAGCAGGAAGTATGGAATCAACTAAAGACGATTTCTTACGGAAGTACACGTTCATATGAGAAGCAGGCCATAGCTATTAATCGACCGAATGCCGTAAGAGCAGTAGCCCGGGCAAATGGCGATAACCGAATTGCTATCATCATACCTTGTCATAGAGTAATTGCCAAAGATGGCAGCTTATGTGGCTATGGAGGTGGTATTTGGCGTAAGAAATACCTCTTAGATTTAGAACATAAATACCAAAACCTGTAATTCAGGCTACAGCAGTTTCGGTGTAAGAATACTCCGGATCACCGAAACGTTTCAAGGTGTTATAATGTGATTTGACTGCTTCACGAAATGTATCATGGTGATTATAAGGAATACCAAATTCCTCTGCCGTCTTTTCGACAATAGGGCTAATTTCGGGATAGTGTATACTACAAACATTTGGAAACAAATGATGTTCAATTTGATAATTAAGTCCGCCAATATACCATGATAAAAGTTTATTGCTTCGAGCGAAATTGGAGGTTGTTAACATTTCATGAATAACCCAGTGATTCTCTATTTTGTCATAATCATCAGGCAGGGGATGATCTGTTCCCTCAACAACATGGGCGAGTTGAAAGATTATTCCCAATATCAATCCGGCCGTTAAGTGCAATGTTACAAAACCAATCAGCAATTGATACCATGTGATATTAAGGAATAATAGCGGTAAAATGAGCGTATAAGTATAATAAAATGCTTTAGTCGTGAACAATATTGCCCATTCACTTTTAGGATGCTTTTTATTCTTATAAGGACCGATATTTTTCTGTAAGAAATATTTATAATCTTTGATAAAAACCCAGAAGAATGTTGCAAAACTGTAGGCTATGAAAGCGAGAATATGCTGTACCCGGTGTATTTTTTTGTATTCCGAGTGAGGGGAAAGCCGTATAAAACCAGCCACTTCAAGATCCTCATCATGCCCATGAATATTGGTATAGGTATGATGAACGATGTTATGTGTTATTTTCCATATATAGCCGTTGGCCCCGAGCATATCAAAACTAAGCCCAAGGATCTTATTAATTTTTTTATTCGAGGAATAGGCACTGTGCAGGGCATCATGTGATACCGAAAAACCAATTCCAGCCATTCCAACACCCATAGCAGCAGATAGGATCCACATACCATAAATGGAAACTTGACCGCTCATAATCAATAAATAGGATCCAATATATAAGGTGAGCAATATAATGGTCTTTATGACCATTGCCGCATTGGCATGTATCGAGAGATTATTTTCTTTAAAGTATTGATTTACATTCGCTTTAACAGCACGGCTGAATTCTTTGTTCAGCTTATTATTAAACGTTATTTTCTGCAAATTACCTACCCATTAATTTTCTGATTCTAATGATCATCTCAGATGAATAGGCGCTTAAGATATAAATCATTAAACTATTTTGTATTAGGATCTATAATGCCGTGAATTTATTTATATAAACCAGGTAAGTATACATATCTATATACCATCCTTAACCCTGATTTAAGATAAGAGATCCTGTCGAAAGTGCAAAACTTATAAGTAATTAAGAATAAATCAGAATAATTGTGCCTGAATAATATTCAGACGAGAAAATAATTAGGAAGTGATTTGTATAATTATGGATAATCTCTTTAGTCAATTTTGAGTAATAACATTACAAATTAATATCACATCTTAACAATACCATAAAAAGCAATATCCTCAAATTTATCCCACTTACGAATATGAGATCTCATGGTGCCCTCATATTTCATTCCGGCTTTTTCCAATACTTTCCCGGAAGCCGGATTACGAGTATAATGAAAAGCAAAAATTCTATTTAAGTTCATGGTAGTTAAACCATATTTAATAACAGTTACTGCAGCTTCTGTAGCGTATCCTCTATTCCAATATTTTTTCCCAATCCAATATCCCAGTTCAGCATGTGAGTGTTCATGATTAATATCTTTCAGGCCGATAGTGCCGATTAATTGTCTGTCAGTCACTAAGGTAATAGCGAAAAACAAACCTTTACCGTCTTCAAAATCCTCCTGGAGTTTTGTTAACCATTTTTCAGCTATTCCTTTTTCATAAGGATGTGGCACATTCAGTGTTGTGTCCGCAATTTCGAAATCACCGGCAAGAATTTTAAGGTCATTTTTATCAGACGACTTAAAATTTCTCAGGAGTAATCTTTCTGTATGAATGACAGGGTATTGTTTCATAAATGTTGTCGTACGGGCTACCACCCATTTTGTGGGAGATTATTTAATTATTCTTCGTATCTATTTTATGGATACAGAGTATCTTACAAATCAAAACTTAATATAAGCCGTAAAAGAAAAAAATTGTATAAATCATTTTTTCTCTTGACTCTGACGTGACGTAAGGTCTTAACTTAGGGTTAGTTATCGTTTTAACTTCATTTGAAATCAAAATGTCTGAAATTATACTCAAGATTGGTCAACTTGCCAGGCGAACCGGGCTTACCGTTCGAACACTTCGCTATTATGATGAAATCGGTTTGTTAAACCCTTCAAAGCGAATGGATTCGGGGTACAGGCTGTATGGTGTTGAGGAGATTGAACGCTTGCATAATATACTGGCGCTTCGTCAGCTCGGCTTTTCACTGGAAGAGATGCAATCATGTCTGGACAATCCTGAGTACAGTTTGGATAATATAATTATCAGGCAAATGAAACAGGTGAGGGAAGATATAGAATTGAAGAAACAGCTTTATGCCCGATTGAAAACGATGGCAGATCACATACGATTCGCTGAGAAAATCTCCGTGGATGAACTAATACAAACTATGAAAGTTATGACTATGCATGAGAAATATTTTAATGAAGATCAGATGGAAGAGCTGAAGCAGCGTAGAAACAATATTGGTCAGGTACGGATGCAACAAGCTCAAAAGGATTGGCAAGAACTCATAAATGACGTTCGAATAGAAATGAAGAATGGTGCAGATCCTATCGATAAAAAAGTTCAGGAACTTGCAAAACGTTGGAAAAAACTCATTGAGGAATTTACCGGTGGCGACTCTCAGATCCAAAATTCCTTACGTGATATGTATACTTCAGAAGGCCCCGAAAAGGCTTCACAAGGTTTTGTTGATGCTGAAGTAATGTCCTTTATGTCAAGAGCTTTGAGCAGTACGAAGTAATGCGTAAATGGGTGTCTGAATTTTTTTAAATCATCAGACACCCATTTACGGCACTTAGCACTTTACTCTTAATACTCAGTTATCATACCTGTTTGGATCTATCAACGGATGCGATAGTTCCGATTGGCCTTTTGTTATTAAATCGGACACTATTTGTCCGCTGACCATTCCGAGGCTCATACCCATCATTGCCTGACCTGTGGAAATATATAATCCTTTTAATTTTTTAAAACGGCCTATGTATGGAAGGCCATCCGGAGAGCAAGGACGCAATCCGACCCATACCTTTTGATTATTCATATCTTCAAGGCTAAACTCCGGTAAATATTGACAAACTGATTTTTTTAAGCCGGACAGTTTCCTTGGATTAATCGATTGATCGGGTCCGGTAATTTCCATGGTTCCCGCAAAACGCAGCATGTTATTCATAGGTGTCATCGTCACTTTCACTTCAGAGAAAATACCGCAGTAATTGGGTTGTATTTTGGGTTTGGGAAGCGTGATGCTGTAACCTTTACCGGCTTGAAGAAGTAATCGCAAGCCAAAACTTCTGGCGATAATCTGACTTTGTGCACCGGTGCAAATGACAACTTTTGATGCTTCAAGCGTACGCTTGTTTTTTGAATATATTCCTGTCACCGTATCATTTTCTGTTAACAAATGATCAAATTCCGTATTAAACTCAAATTGCACGCCTCTTTTTTTCAAAAGATCTTTTAAACCGTCCATAAGTGAGCCGGGATGGAGATGACTGTCTTTCTGGTAATAGGTTGCACCGATGATATCCAGGTCAATTCCCGGATTCATATCACGGACGTCATCAGCTGAAAGTACTTTTGCTGGTATCCCAATGCTGTTTGCTTTTTCAGCTAATTCCGCTTCTTCCTGCAAACCTTTTTCCGAATTGCAAAACATGAACAAACCCGTTTTGTGGAAATCAAAATCCAATGATTCCTCTTCTTCAAGATTTACAATAATTTGACGGTTCGTTAGCAGAAGATCACGAAGAAGTGGAGCAGATTCCTCAACATGCTTTTGGGTTGATGCTTTTTTGAAATTCCAACCCCAGAGGATAAGTTCTTTTTTCAAACGGGGACGGATATAAAACGGACTTTCAGGCTTGAACATCCATTTCAATCCCTTACTGATTATACCTGGTGAA
This sequence comes from Balneolales bacterium, assembly GCA_035267045.1. Taxonomy (GTDB): domain Bacteria; phylum Bacteroidota; class Rhodothermia; order Balneolales; family DATFMH01; genus DATFMH01. Next base: position 9,426 of record DATFMH010000160.1, on the reverse strand, counting down.
GCTAATGGAATGATATGACTTGGAACGATCATGCCTGCATTGCCATACGAGCAGTTATCCGTTCCATCATCCATATCTATAATAGTCACATCCAAACCGGCTTTATTCAGAAAATAAGCGGTTCCCAAACCGGCAATTCCAGCACCGACAACAATCACTTTATCACTGTTCCTCATAGGTCAGATTACCTGGAAACCATTGGCATAGGGATCATCATCGTCGATGGTAATCGTGTTATATCCGGTAATCCGTGCCCAACCCTCAATACTTGGGATAATCGCCTTGTATTTTCCGACAGTTGTTGTACCCTCAATCCGCCCGATAAATTGGCTGCCGATGATACTTTCGTGAATAAACTCATCTCCCTTATTCAGTTTACCTTTTGCTGCCCATTGTGCTATTCGTGATGACGTACCGGTACCACAGGGAGAACGATCTATTGCTTTGTCACCGTAAAAAACAGCATTACGGGCTGTGGCTTTGGGATCAATTGGTTCACCGGTCCACATAATATGACTCAAGCCATGGATACGTTCATCTTCCGGATGTACAAAAGTATGTTTCTCATTTAACTGCTTCCGAAGATCCCGGCTCCATCGAATCAACTGATCGGCACCGTATTCTTTCATATCACGGAAGTTTTCCTGTGAATCGACGATAGCGTAAAAGTTTCCACCGTAAGCCACATCAACAGTCAACTTCCCGAGATCCGGACAATTAACTTCCAGTTTTTCAGCGTACAAGAAACTAGGTACATTCGTTATTTTAACGGATTTTACCCGCTGGCCTTCCATCGTATATTCGGCTGTAACTAATCCGGCCGGGACTTCAAGCCGCAAAATGCCCGGTGTTTTAGGTTTGACTAACCCTTCCTGCAGCATGGTTGTTACCGTGCCAATTGTTCCGTGGCCACACATGGGCAGACATCCGCTTGTCTCGATAAACAAGATCCCGATGTCATTTTGTGGATCACTTGGTGGATAGAGTATACTTCCCGACATCATATCATGTCCGCGGGGCTCGAACATGAGTCCTTTACGAATCCAATCGTAATCTTTCATGAAATGAAGGCGTTTCTCTGCCATATTCTTACCTTCGAGAATGGGTCCGCCGCCGGCAACCAGCCTGACCGGATTTCCACAGGTGTGGGAATCTATACAAAAAAAACGTTTTACAGCCATTTATGATCGTTTAACTAATTTTTTTAAAAAAATAAGATACATTTTAATCAGATTATTATTTGCGAAAATCCGTGCAGTCCGTGACATTTGATGCTATCATCTGGTGAATTTACCATCTACGAGACGATAGATCTTTAAAGGATTATTAGATTTTAACTCATCGGGCAGCAATCCTTCCGGACAATCCTGAAAAGCTACAGGACGTGCAAAACGATGTATAGCTGCCGTTCCTACAGATGTAAACTTAGAATTGGTAGTGGCCGGAAATGGTCCGCCATGTTGCATGGAAGGACAAACCTCTACGCCGGTCGGAACGCCATTGAATATAATGCGACCTGCTTTTTCCCTACTGATATCAATCAATTTTCGGTAATCAGGCAGTTCATTTTCAGTAGCCATAAAAGATATAGTCAACTGTCCGCTCAGGCCTCGAGCCACTTTATACATTTCCTCTAAATTGGCACATTCAATGATTAATGTAAACGGACCAAATACTTCTTCCTGTAAGTGATGATTAGACAGAAAGTTACTTGCCATCACCGATGCAACAGCCGCTGATCCGGTGGTATTTTGAGTATCCTTGACCTGGCTTAATGATTCGATTCCTGATTGGGCCAGTGTATCAGCTCTTTTTTTACGATAGTTATCAGCTATTCCGGGATTCAGCATGCAGGCGGGTGGAGTTTCCTCAAGTTTTTTAGCCAGGGTAGATTTAAATGTGTCAAGATGTTCACCTTGCAGGCCTATGATGATACCCGGGTTCGTACAAAATTGGCCGGCACCAAGTGTAACGGATGCCGCGTATTGTTGAGCTATATCCACAGCAGAATTTGACAGTTTTTCATTCAACAGGAATACCGGATTGATACTTCCCATCTCCGCATATACGGGAATGGGTTCTTCACGTTGTTGTGCCAGATCATAAATGGCTTTTCCGCCACGAAATGATCCGGTGAATCCTACTGCTTTAATGGCGGGATGTTCAACGAGAGCACTCCCGACTTCTATTTTGCCATTAAGGGAGCTGAACACACCATCGGGCATACCACTAGCTTTTGCAGCTTTTTGAATGGCTTTAGATACTAATTCATTGGTCCCCGGATGCGATTCATGGCATTTGACAATTACCGGGCATCCGGAAGCAAGGGCAGATGCTGAATCGCCACCGGCAGTTGAAAAAGCCAATGGAAAATTACTGGCGCCGAATACGACGACCGGGCCCATTGGGAAAAGCATCCGGCGAATATCAGGTTTAGGAGCAGGTTCCCTACCGGGTTGGGCCGAATCAATCCTGGCATCAACCCATGAACCCTCACGCAACAAATCGGCAAACATCTTCAACTGATTAACCGTACGTCCCCGTTCGCCTTTAATTCTGCCGGTTGGTAAACCTGATTCGGCCGAGGCACGGTTTACGAGTTCATCACCAAGGTTCATGATCTCTTCCCCGATTTTTTCCAGGAAATCAGCCTTATTCTTACCGGGGATTAGCTTATACTCTTCGAAAGCGGATTTGGCTTTATAAACAGCTTCGTCTATTTCTTCTGTTGTAGCTATATGAAATTGTTCTGGTAGTTTTTTGTTTTCCTCCGGATTTAATGCCTGAAATGTTTTTGAGCCTTTTTGGGAGGTCGAAAATCCAATAATATTAACGCCATCAATCATGATATAACTGATCCTTAATTTTTTTATGAAAGATTTGGTATTTGTAGTCTTACTTTAATAGCATCATCAATAATTTTTTTAATATGATTTCTTTCTTCACCAACCAGAGTTAAACGGGGTTTTCTTACACTTTCAGATCCAATATTTACAGCAGCTTCAGCCAATTTGATATATTGAACCAGTTTGGGATGTATATCCAGTTCCAGTAATGGCATAAACCAGCGATATAAATCTTTTGCTTCTTCTAAACGTCCCGCCTGGATTAATTCATAAATAATCACCGTTTCTTCAGGGAAAGCGTTAACAAGTCCACCAACCCACCCAACAGCACCCATAAGTATAGCTTCCATAGCCAATGTGTCGACACCGCAAAGTATTTTAATGCGATCTCCGAAACGGTTAATCATACGTGTCACATTCGTAAGGTCCCTTGTTGATTCTTTAACGGCCTGAATATTTTCACACTCTATAAGTTGTTCAAACATATCCAATGTAATTTCGATACCGTAATCAACGGGGTTATTGTAAACCAGAATAGGCAAATCTGTTGAATTAGCGACATCTTTAAAATAGATAACGGTCTCCCGGTCATCCGCTTTATATTGCATGGGAGGGAGCATCATAAGACCGGATGCTCCATTTTTCTGAGCATCTTCGGCCGTTTTAATCGCATCCGTTGTTTTACGTTCGGCAATATTTACAATTACAGGTATTTTATCAGCTGTTAATTTAAGGGTTTCATTGAGCAGAATAAACTTTTCATCCTTTTCGAGTGTACTTGCTTCTCCCAGTGATCCACCTAACACAACTCCATGTATTCCGGCATCAAGCTGAGCCTGAAGATTTTTTCTATACATTTTAATATCCAATTTACCATCGGGCGTAAATTGAGTAGTTATAGCAGGATAAATACCTTTCCAATCAACTTTCATATTTTTCAATAATTAAATTCGTGAGTACATGTGGATCTTACTGAATGTAAAACAAAAGATAGGGAAGTCAACATGTCGGTTTCTTGTACAAAATTATCATTTACTTGGTAAATCTTAGCTTATTGATATGTAACTGTTGCTTTTCAGAAAAAATGATACAATAATGATTTAAACAGTACCAAAATTGTCTATCGTGTTTAATATTGTATTATAATTATGGAAGATAAATCCATTTTTTTTAGAATACCCAAAACGGAACGGGAAGGGTTCGTTGTTCAATATGATGAACTTCCACATTTTTATAACAGATTACATCATCATCCTGAATTACAACTAATCTATATTTTGGAAGGGACAGGTGATTTATTTGTCGGTGATACAATCACACCTTTCGACCCGGGTTGTTTGTTCCTGATCGGGTCCAATCAAAGTCATCTTTTTAAAAGTGATCCCATATATTTTGAAGAAGATTCGGATTTGACTGCAAGGTCATTATCAATATTTTTCCATGAACGAACACTTGGAGAAGGGTTTTTCGATATTGTAGAAACATCGACTATTAGAAATCTAATTGAACGGTCGAAACTCGGGACACAATTTTACCCCGCCATAGCACGCAAAACAGGTCAGAGGATTAAAAAACTGATTAATTTATCCGGATTTGATCGGTTCATGGAAATACTGTCTATTCTCAATGACCTGGCCGAATCGGGTGAATACAAAAACCTGGCAACGATCAGTGCACCTCATCCGCCAAGTGATGAAGAGAGTCAGAAAGTGAATGATGTAATTAACTATATTTTGACACATTATCACGAAGATATCGAGTTACAGAAAGTGGCCGAAGTTGCCAACTACAGCAAAGCAGCGTTTTGCAGATTTTTCAAGCAACGGACACGCAAAACATTCTCGATGTTTTTAAATGAGGTTAGAGTAGCCCATGCTTGTAAGCTTCTTCATCATACGGATTTGAATATTTCGCAAATAGGTTATGATAGCGGCTTTAATAATATTTCCAATTTTAACCGGCAATTTAAACGGATCACAGGTCTGACGCCGATGGTTTATCTGAAGAAATATAAAGATTCGAAAAGTACACCATCCCGTATCCATTATGAGACAAATGTGGTCTAAGTAAATCAATGATCAATTAACAATAATCATTTAAAACGGGTCCATCCCCCTCATTGATGGGATGATAAGAATCAGTATATTCGGGTTTAAGTTTATAATAAGAATTTTAATAGTAGACATTTTGGGGTCTTCGTTTATCCGGATAGTCCGCGTCATTCCCGTTCTATTTACTCTGTGAAACCCATGCCGGAAGTGGTCAATCTCAAAGCTGCAATGGAAAATAATAACTTAAGAAAGTAAATATTGTATGCTCATTTGAAAAAATAGTACACTTTATTTACGTATCAGAAAAATACCTTAAGGGTGATGTTTATATTCCTGTATGTTGTCTGTGTTTATACTTTTATATAAAATAGAGGGCGACTTCGTGACAATTGTTCAAATGTTATATCCTGGATAACCCATTTTTATTAAATATTCAAAAGCCGGAGATTTTATGAGTCCTAATAGACTTACCATTAAGTTTACCTCTATTGTATTCAGTAGCCTGATATTATTACTATTCGGTATTACACAGGCTTTTGCTCAGAATATCAGTTCATCTCTATTTCATTCACTTCATTACCGGTTTATCGGTCCCGGGGGTAATAGGGTTAGTGCGGTGGTGGGTGAACCGGGTAATCCAAATGTTTATTATGCAGGCGGCGCCTCAGGTGGAGTATGGAAATCAACGGATGCGGGTATCCACTGGAAACCCATTTTTGATAATCAGGATGTTCAGTCTATAGGAGCCATAGCTATCGATCCCAATCATCATCATACCATATGGGTAGGTACAGGTGAGACGTTCATACGAAGTAATGTATCTATTGGTAACGGAATATATAAATCGACAGACGGCGGCCGAAGCTGGGAAAAAATGGGACTCCCCAAAAGTGGACGCATAGGAAGAATCGTTATAAATCCGAATAATTCGGATATTGTTTATGTTGCTGTAATGGGCAATGATTATGGCCCACAGGAAGATAAAGGTGTTTATAAGACGACTGATGGTGGTAGAACATGGAAAAAAGTATTATTTGTAAATAAATATACCGGATGTTCGGGATTAGCTATCGATGTTAATAATCCTAATATCATATTTGCAGGAATGTGGCAATTTGTCCTCAAAACATGGGGACAGAATAGTGGGGGACCGGGTAGCGGTGTTTACATGTCGAGAGATGGTGGAAAGACATGGAAACGGTTAAAGGCAGGACTTCCTCAATCACCACTTGGGAAAATTGATGTAGCTGTAGCTCCAAATAACTCTGACCGTGTTTATGCATTGATTGAAACGGGCGGGCGAGGTTCATTATGGCGTTCAGATGACGGTGGATTTCATTGGCATGAAGTGAATTGGAGTAAGTTGATTAATGAGCGCCCGCACTATTACACCCGTATGCTTATTGATCCTGCTGATTATAATACGGTATGGTTCGCGTCCAACGGCATGTACGAAACACATGATGGTGGTAATACGATAAAACGTATACCATGGGGCGGCGATAACCATGATTTGTGGGCTGACCCAACGAATGACAAACGTATGATGATCGGTTATGATGGTGGCGTTGGTATCAGTGTTAATCATGGTCGATCATGGCATCATGTAGTATTACCAATCGGACAAATGTATCATATAGCAGTAGATAATGAAGTACCTTATCATGTTTACAGTAATATGCAGGATGATGGTTCGGTTATTGGTCCGAGTAACGATTTGGGAGACTATGGGATACCATCATCGATATGGCATACTACGGCTGGTTGTGAATCCGGATTTTCATTTCCTGATACCGTAACTAATCGTTGGGTTTGGGGCGGATGTTATTCCGGTGAAGTAGAAGTATATGATCGCAAAACAGGACATCAGCATTCCGTAACTCCATGGCCGAATAAATCTCTTGACTCACCGGCCAAATTTTTAAAATATCGTTGGAACTGGACGCCGCCAATGGCGATTTCACCGCATAATCACAAAGAAATCTATGCCGGAAGTCAATATGTACATGTAACTACCGATGGGGGACATAGCTGGAAGGTTATCAGTCCGGATCTTACGCTTGATGATACCACGCGTATGGGAAGCTCGGGAGGTTTAACGCCGGATAATCTTGGGGTTGAATATTGGGGAACACTATTTGCCATTGCCGAATCACCTGTTAAAGCAGGAGTGATCTGGGCCGGGAGTAACGATGGATTGGTCCATGTTACCCGTGACGGTGGAAAAAACTGGGACAACGTAACCAAAAACATACCTGATCTGCCACCATACGGTACTATCAGTAATATTGACCCTTCACCTTTCGAGGCTGGTGGCGCCTATATCTCGGTCGATTTTCACCAGGTGGATAACAGGAAACCCTATATTTACAAAACATCGGATTACGGCAGGCATTGGAAGAAGATTACGAATGGAATACGGTCAAGTGAGTTAAGTTATGTTCATAATGTATATGCCGATCCTCATAAAAAAGGCCTGCTTTTTGCCGGGACTGAGAATAGTTTGTTTGTCTCCTTTGATGATGGCGCTCACTGGCAGCCGTTTCAAAATAATTTGCCTCATGCACCGGTTACATGGATAACAGTTCAAAAAGATTTTCATGATCTGGCGATAGCAACCAAGGGTAGAGGGCTTTATATAATGGATGATATAATCCCTCTGGAACAAATGAATAACCAAATAGTTAATTCTGATGTTCATCTTTTCAAGCCCCGAAAAGCATATCGGTTTAGAAAAACAAAAACATACCGGGGATCGCCATTAGACAATTCCCGGGGGAGGAATCCACGGTATGGTGCTTCCCTCAATTATTACCTCAAAAACGGATCCCAAAAACCGGTGACAATTCAAATAGTAAACGGTAACGGGCAGATAATACGCACGTTATCCGGATCGGCCCATAAAGGTATTAACAGGGCATGGTGGGATTTACGCTATCCGCCAACCGATGAAGTCAAACTCAGAACTACTCCGAAATCACATCCTCATATTTGGGAAGAGAACAGGTTTAGAGGTAAACAAACACGTGAGATTTATCATTGGGGTATTCAACCGGCTAAAAGAGGTCCTCTTGTAATGCCCGGAGAGTATACCGTGAGATTGACTGCAGATGGCAAAACGATGTCTACAACTCTTAAAGTTCTCAAAGATCCTAATACTACAGGATCCCTGGCTGACGTAAAAGCAGAAACGGATTTATGGCTGAAAGTGTATCACAATATTAACACTGTGGTTAATATGATAAACCGGATTGAATTGGTCAGAAAACAGATAGAGGATATGCCGGTGTATTTTCAGGGCCGATCAGATTCAGCTGAAGTGTTAGATTTGGCTGACAAATTAAATCAGCAGGCATTACATGTTGAACATCAGTTATTCCAGAAGTTCCTTGCCGCCGGCCAATCCAAAACATATCCGGCTCCGATGAAGCTCTATCTTAGATTCGTATGGTTTGCCGGTGAAATAGGCAGTGGGGCCGGTGATGTTGCCGGCGATCCCGATTATCCGCCAACAAGTCAGGATTTAGCCGTTTATAAGCTGTTAACCAATCGCTTGAATAAAACGAAGACTGAATTTAATAGTTTTATGAATAACGATGTGACACAATTCAATAATACCCTTCAACAAAAAGGTATTCAAGCTGTGATAACACCTGGAAAAGGTATTGAGTAAGAATGTGTTAGATCGTTATAGAATTTAAAATTTGACTGTAATGTAGAATAATTAGATATGTGTTCTGTTATTTGATTGTATGTCACAATACCCTTCATCTGTTCAGGATCGAAACAGTACCCTGCAGATGATTGAATTGACGGATACCTTAACAAGGTATCCGTCTTTTTTAATTAATTTGAAATTTAAATAGTTCGGGGGTTATTTTTCGAGTGGTTTATGACAGAACCACCAGTCATAGCACTCATATTCTTCTTTTCGTTTTTTTGCAGAGTCATAATCTTTAGGTGGTGGAACAATTACACGATCACCTATCAACTCATTATTGGGCCATCCTGCAGCTACGGCACCTTGCTTATCCGCTACCTGCAGTGCTTCAACAGCACGAACAATTTCATCAATATTTCTACCTATTTCCTGCGGATAATAAATAATCAGGCGGACAACGCTTTTAGGATCAACAACAAATACGGCACGAACGGTATTAGTACCTTTCCCCGGGTGCAACATACCAAGACGGTTTGCCAATTGATCGTTTGCGGCAATCACAGGAAATAAAATATCCACTTTTAGATTATAGTTAATCCATTCTATCCACTTGATATGCGAGAATACCTGATCCACCGACATACCGATAAGTTTACAATCCAATGCCTGGAATTTATCATACCGCTTTTGAAATGCCACAAATTCGGTAGTACAGACGGGTGTATAATCGGCAGGGTGACTAAAAAGCACGAACCATTTGCCTTTGTAAGCTTCCGGTAATCTCATAGGGCCCATCGTAGTTTCTACATCTAAATTGGGGAATGGATCGCCTATAAGAGGCATATTAAATTTTGTTTCTTCCATAATT
>DATFMH010000159.1:0-8315 GCA_035267045.1 Balneolales bacterium | reverse complement strand
TTTCATAATGTTTACTCATGATTCTTTTAGAACCCTTCTTAACGGTATTTAACGTGAGGTTTGGATAAGAATTGCAGAGTTGTAATAATTACATTGAGAATACGACCTGTGAAAATATAACATATCTTGACGACGGACCATCGACGACACAGAGCTGTTTTGATTCATAAAGCATGATTCCTATACCAAACTCACGTTGATTATACGGTTTTTCAGAATAAATAATGTTTAATTAATATCAGAGCATTTCTCTGTCGTTTGTGGTCGATTGTCGGTAGTCATTGAATAATCTAATTTAACAGCTACTTTTTTTAAGTAGATAGATTATAAGCTTAAACAAACCTCACGTTATGTATGTAACTATTAACGTATATATTGGTATATCAATAGTTCAACAGAAACGGGCATATGATTATTTCATATGAAAAAGAAATCTAAAAACCGGCCAATACGTAATATATCAGATACGGCACGTTGGGTAGCATACTACCGCAGTATGGAAACAGAACGAGAAGACGCGTTGTTTAAAGATCCATATGCAAAACTATTAGCCGGTGACAAAGGTAAAGATTAGGTGATAAACTTCCTTTTGGCAGGAAAAACGCCTGGGGTATGATTGTTCGAACTGTTATTATGGACGAATATATCATGCAATGTGTGTCGGAATATGGGGTAGACTCAGTTATAAATTTGGCAGCCGGACTGGATACGCGTCCTTACCTGATGAATTTACCTTCTTCATTACATTGGTATGAAGTTGATTTACCTGATATTATTCAATACAAAGAAAAGATTCTTGCCAATGAATAGCCAATATGTAAGTTTGAACAATTAGCCCTGGATCTGCGGAATTATCATGCTCGTGATGCATTCTTTAAGCGTATCTCTGAAAACTCCCAAAATGTATTGATTCTCACAGAGGGTTTGCTTGCCTATCTGAGAAAGGAAGAAGTGGAAAAATTGGCTTCAGACCTGCATAAATATTCCAATTTCACATATTGGGTCTCTGATATCAGCAGACCCAAAGCGTTAATTAAAATGAAAAAGTATTACGGTAAATATCTGGAAGCTGCAAATGCCATGATGCATTTTGCTCCTGAAAATGGAACAGAATTTTATAAACCTTTAGGATGGAAATGTGAGGACTATCGTTCAGCTTATGAAGAAAGTCGTAAGATCAATCGAAAAATGATGTTTGATTGGATTTTTAGATTTTATGCGATGGTCATTCCACCCCTATACCGGAAAATAATGAGAGATTATGATGCCTATATGGTTTTATTAAGTAGAAGTGAATCACTATAAATTTCTCAAATGTTAAAATAATTTTCTAATCTCTTAAATAACCGTTGGATTTTCATTTTTTGGTAAGTATTATGATTTATAAGTATATATCCTTATAGTTATTAAATAATTATGGTTAAATATATATGTGATTCTTATTTAAGTTCTTTTCTATTAAAAATGCTTTTATCAAGAGAGGTCAATTCGCTGGTGACATCAATTTAAAAGCGAGGCCTAATTCCCAATCTTAATATGAGATGATTATGCTTACAGACAAATTATTAGTAAAAGAGACGAAAACATCTGATTATATAAGCGATGTAATAGCAGAAGTTTCAGCTAAAAATCATAATGAACCCGAATTCATTCAAGCTGTAAAGGAAGTAGCCAAATCATTATCTGTTGTTTTTGACAAACATCCCGAATTCAGGAAGCTGAAAATATTGGAACGACTCATTGAACCCGAAAGAATTATCTCTTTTCGTGTCTCCTGGGTCGACGATAACGGAGAAGTACAGGTTAACCGGGGATACCGGGTAGAGATGAATAATGCCATTGGTCCTTATAAAGGTGGATTGCGTTTTCATCCATCCGTTAACCAGGGCATTCTGAAGTTTTTGGCATTTGAACAGATCTTTAAAAACAGCCTGACCTCCTTACCTATGGGAGCCGGAAAAGGTGGATCTGATTTTGACCCTAAGGGAAAAAGCGATATGGAGGTAATGCGTTTTTCTCAGGCTTTTATGAATGAACTATTTCGTTACATTGGCCCAAACACGGATGTTCCGGCAGGAGATATTGGTGTCGGAGGCCGTGAAATAGGTTATTTGTTTGGTCAGTACAAAAAACTGAAAAATGAATTTACGGGTGTTTTGACTGGTAAGGGTTTGGATTGGGGGGGATCGCTGATCAGGCCACAGGCCACCGGTTACGGCTCTGTTTATTTTGCCGCAGAGATGCTGGCTACCAAACATGATACAATCGAAGAAAAAACATGCCTCGTCTCGGGAAGTGGAAACGTAGCCCAGTATACGGTCGAAAAAATCCTGCAATTGGGCGGGAAGGTGATTACACTCTCCGATTCGAGCGGATATATCTACGATGAGGAAGGTATCGATGAGGAAAAATTAAATTATGTGATGGACCTGAAGAACGTGAGAAGGGGGCGTATCCAAGAGTATGTCGAAAAATACAAACATGCGGTTTATACTCCTGTTGATCCTTCATTAGACTATAATCCCCTTTGGACCCATAAAGCGGATTGTGCATTCCCAAGTGCCACTCAAAATGAAATAACTGCTAAAGATGCACAAAATCTTCTGAAAAATGGAGTCTATGTAGTTTCAGAGGGCGCTAATATGCCAACTACCCCCAAAGGGGTCGATCTGTTTCTTGACGCACATATTCTGTATGGTCCCGGTAAAGCTGCCAATGCCGGCGGTGTTGCCGTCTCCGGCTTGGAAATGACGCAAAACAATATGCGTTTACCATGGAGCAGAAAAGAAGTCGATGACCGTCTGAAAAATATTATGAAAAATATTCATAGTCGTTGCATTGCGATGTCTGAAGAATATAAAACTCCGGGCAATTATGTCAATGGTGCAAATATTGGCGGTTTCATGAAAGTAGCCGTGGCCATGAGTGATCAGGGTATTGTTTAGATTATTCTGGCATAGAGTATAGAGCATAAGAATCCGCCTCAAGTGTAGAATTTGATGGATGTGCTATATTCCATCAGGACATTATCGGTTCTAATTATTGGTGAATGCGGTAATACCGAGGGCGATAACCATGCACATCATACCGGTACCAACAATCGGACCGGGTTGTTCACCCAACTGGATCCATGCTGCCACAACGCCAACAACCGGTACAATCAATACGGATAAACTGCTGACATTTGCCGGAAGCTTCTGCAACAGGTAGTACCATAAAACCCATGCAACGACTGTCGCTGCAATGACATTATACAGTACTGCTCCGATAAGTACCGTGTTCCACTGAATGGGCGGCTCGTGGATGCTAAAGGCGGCTAGCGCAAGTAACGGAAGGCCGAATATCATCTGCCATGCCGTTACAGATATTAATTCTTTCATACCCGTAGTTGGTATTTTTTTGAATACGATTACACTTGCACCCCAGGCTAATCCGGCTACAATACCCAGTAAGTTATCTTCGAGTCCACCATTGATAACCCATGGTTTTACGATGAGTACCAGACCGGCTAAAGCCAATATAACTGCTAACCATTGTGCGCCTTTTACCCGTTCGCCCAAAAAGGGCCATGATAAAAGTATCACCCAGAAAGGCATACTATAAGCAAAAACGGCGCTTTTACTGGCCTCTCCATGTGCAACCGCCCATGATATGAGTCCGAGGTAACAAGTTGTTTGGAGTAATCCAAGCAGGAAGGTGCGACCGGGATATTTGGGTTTTATAGGTTCACCTATAAATATGACTAACAATAATAGCAACACAGCACCACCCCCAACACGCATCAGGGCGAAGTACATGGGAGAGCAATATTGCATGGCAATTTTCATAAAAACCCAGTTATATCCCCAAACCAGGGCCAAAATACCAAATGCTATTACAGGGCCTTTTGAAAGCGGGCTAACTGCTTTTGAGTTGTTTGTCATATTTAATCTTTAAAACCTGCGTGAATGTGAACTACTGTATAATGTTTTGCCGGTTTTCATCATTCCATGTAACTTTGCCGGAAGGAAGATAACTATTCCATTTAATGTATTGCGAATTATAAGATGATTAATGGAAGAAAATTCTCATCTATCATATTAGGAAAGAACACGGATGAAGCGGACAATACGGATATACACGGGCAAATGGAAGTAATAATCCAATCGGCCCGGGAGCATTTTATAGTGCCTTTTTGGGAAATGTATAATCAAATTTTCCTTGATGAAATAAACGTTAAATTTTCGTTTAAAGAATACTTCACATTAAAGGTTTGGGTATTGATCCGTATATTAAATTCAAATAAAGAAGTATCATGAATCATTAATGGATTAAAAGGGGATTTACTTCCATGTCTACAAAAAAACTGATATCACTTTGGAATGAATATCTTCAGGATGAAATCGATGCGGCTTATCTGTACAGCTGTCTAACGGCTATCCAGGAAAAAGATGAACGCCGTGACTTATTCAGCAAATTGGAGAATGTTGAGAAAAAGCATATTCAGGCATGGAAAGATTTCTTCGATAACGAAGACGTCAGGTATAAGATATCCGGTCCGACCGTTAAAGCACGGTTAATGAGCTGGATCGCAAAACATGTTAGCCGTGATTTGATTGAGCGGTTGGTGTTACGGGAAGAATCAAATGAAGTAAAAGCGTATTTGCGTCTGCACAGGCGAAGTGGTGATCCTTCCACTCAAAAACTGGCCAAACAATTAGCCGGTGATTCGGCTGAACATGCCGATATGTTGAGTACATTGCTCAATACCGATTCGGAGCCCTGGCACAGTGCGGAGTCGGGTGGATTAGTCAGGGATGTTGTTTACGGATTTAATGATGGGCTTACGGCTAATTTTGGTTTAATAGCCGGTGTCATAGGGGCGAAAGTGAGTGCTCATTTCATATTGATATCCGGTATATCGGGTATGATCGCCGATGCTTTGTCAATGGGATCTTCCGGTTTTTTGGCTGCAATGAGTGAGAAAGAGGTATTCGAGCATGAAAAAGCCATGGAAGCAGAAGAAATTCGTGTGATGCCTGAATTGGAGACTGAAGAGTTAGCTATCATTTATGAAATGAAAGGGCTCTCTAAAGAAAAAGCACAGCAAATGGCAGAAGATATCATGAAAACCCCGAAAAGGGCTCTTTCGGATATGATTCACGAAGAACTCGGACTGGCCGAACCGCAGATCACGCCTCTAAAAGAAGGCTGGGTAACGGGTCTGGCAACAGCCATCGGCGCACTGATACCCGTCATTCCGTTTATGTTCTGGCAAGGTATGACAGCCATTATCATTTCCTTTATTATATCGATGTTGACCCACTTTATGGTTGGGGCGGCCCGCAGTTTCTTTACAGGAAGAAGTCTTATCCGCAGCGGTTTCGACATGTTTGTAGTCGGATTCGGTGTAGCTGTGGCCGGATACCTGATCGGTGATTATATTTTGGCCTATTTACGATAAATAAACAAGTCCTGCGAAAACCTAAGTATGCAATACTATTAGGTATTCCAGCCCGGCCATAAGAACATAGACAGATGTATGCGTGAAACGCCAAGATTATCTGCCATTTTACGCGCAAAATCCTGGTATTGATTGGCTACATCAGGCTTAAGGAGATCTAAACCGGACCATTCGGGCAGATAATTATTTTTCTCATATCGACGCAGGCCGTCCACGGTTCTTTTAACCAGGGGTAATTCGAATAAATGCTCTGCCAGGTATAAATCGAAAGACTCACTTAAATATCGATTATAAAGAGCCATTTGAAGAAAGCTGTTTATGGCAGTTCTTGCCGTACCCCAGGTTTTATGATTAGAAGAAAGGACCTCTTCCAGTTCCCGGGTGGCCTTGTCCAGTTCTTCCTTAAACTTCTCTTTTTTTTCGGTTGCAAAACGTGACAAATCCAGTTTGGCTGAAAAGATACGAAGGTCCTGTAATTCGTCAACTTCGTTCTGGTAACCCAAAAATTTTGGTTGTAATGATTCATATGCCACCTTTTCTTGCATGGCATGTAAAAATTTCTCGCCATCCATAATATCTCCTGATTTCACTAAAATATTCTTTTTCTATATATGTAATAGCAATTTTTAAAGTAGAAACGTTCAGAGGATTTATGATGAAAGGTTTATTTTTCGATCTTTTGAGGGATTTTACTCATAGCCCGTTCCGTCAGGGCTGTAATTGTAAGGGAGGGATTGACACCGGGATTGGCCGATATTGTTGATCCGTCACAAATAAACATATTTTCATACCCAAACACATGATTGTCCCTATCAATGACCCCTTCTGTGGCATCTTTACCCATTACGGCACCGCCCAGGATATGCGCAGTTGTAGGTATTCCGGCCAATGTCTCGGTGAGCAGCATTGTAGGTTTACCGTCCACGATACCGGAATATCGTTCCGCCAGATCTCTGGCTTCCGGGATGAAAGAGGTCGGGCGTTTTCCGGTCGAAAGGTTACTCTTCATACCCAATATTCCTCTTTTAAAGCGCAGAGTGCTATTCAGACTCTGCATAAAGAGAAGGATTTGAGTTCGTTTCGCCCAGTCGTCCACCAACCATATACGAATGTTATTGATCGGGTGACGGACCAGGTCCCATATTATTCGTCCAATACGCACCAGCCAGTTTTTCCCAAAGGCCAAAGGTGACATCAGTAATCTCCAGGCACCGGCGCCTGCTGAATAACGTACCGGTTCAAGATGGCTGTTATCATCCGTATGCAGGATGGAACCGATGGCTACGCCTTCTGAAAAATCCGTTTTTTTATTGTAGGTAGTCACTCCAATGAGGCTTTCGGAATTAGTGCGGATATCCTGACCTATTTTATCTGAAATATTAGGAAGAGATTGGCTCTTGAGCTTTAACAGTAATTTGACCGTACCCATCACGCCACCGGAAAAGATGACGCCTTTGGCCGTGATAGCTCCTTTTTTCTTGAAAAAAGAAGTTGAACGTTTCCATTTTATGAGATAACCGTTTCCCCCGTCTTCATTATTTAATGGCAGCACATCATAAACTTCCGATTCAGCCTGGATTTGTGCTCCCTCCCGTTGTGCCAGGTACAGGTAATTTTTATCCAGGGTATTCTTGGCATTATACCGGCAGCCAAGCATACATCCTCCACAATAAATACACCCGCTTCTTTTTGGACCCTTACCATCAAAATAAGGATCATTAACTGTTTTGCCAGGTTCTCCAAAATAAACGGCTACATTTGTCGCTTGAAAAGCCTCTTCTTTGCCTATTTCTTTGGCTAATTTTCTAAGGGCCACATCACCAACCTGTAAGCGAGGATTTATATTGGCTCCCAGCATTTTAAGAGCTATGGGATAGAATGGTTCGAGCTCTTTTCTCCAGTCGGCGAGGTGAGCCCAGCTTTCGGCGCTAAAAAAACGATCTTTAGGGATGGGCAGGGTATTCGCGTATACCAGTGAGCCACCACCGACGCCCACACCTGAAAGAACGGCAACATGACGTAAAAAAGTGAGTTTGAATAGCCCGAAAAATCGTAGAAGTGGAAGCCAAAGCCATTTTTTGAGATTCCAGTTTGTTTTCGGAAAGTCTTTTTCCTTAAACCACTTTCCCTTTTCAATAACCAGTACTTTGTACCCTTTTTCAGATAACCGCAATGCTGAAACCGAGCCGCCGAAACCACTTCCAATGATAATGTAATCATAATCGTATGTTGTATACTTACTCTCACTCATCTTCTTTGATTTGTTAAGCCTCAGATAACATTAAATCCTG
The DNA here is from genome assembly GCA_035267045.1 of Balneolales bacterium. Taxonomy (GTDB): domain Bacteria; phylum Bacteroidota; class Rhodothermia; order Balneolales; family DATFMH01; genus DATFMH01. Next base: position 581 of record DATFMH010000159.1, on the reverse strand, counting down.
TCATAATAAAACGGTATGTCATTGTTTTTTATTTTAAAAACTGTTCAGTATGATAATGCCGGGGTATCCCTTAAATAGGTATCATCCACGAGTTGAGTCAGTATGAAATGAGCGACATCAGCACGGGATATTTTGTTTTCCATTTCCTCAGGCGGTTTACCGGTCCAGGTATGATATTTTCCGGTAAGCGGGCCGTTGGTTAACTGTGCCGGACGTACAATAATCCAATCCAGCAGACTGTCCTTTATGAATTTTTCCTGACGCTCCTTATCGGCAAAAATATTACGCAGGATAAAGGGCTTTAAGATGAAATTATATCTCCAGCCTAATTGTCCCTTGCTATTTCCAACGCCGAGGGAGGTCACGCAAATAAAACGCTTGACCCCATGTTCCTCCATCGCTTTTATAATATTTTTTGTACCGGCAGATAATATGGTATTTTTACCTATTAAATTGACACCCAATGCGGAAATTACAATATTCTGACCTTTTACGGCATTATTTACCGATTCATAATCGATAATATCTCCTTCTACGATTCGAAGGCTATTATCGCCTATCCCGTATTTTGAAGGATCACG
>DATFMH010000158.1:0-14528 GCA_035267045.1 Balneolales bacterium | reverse complement strand
GTCAGTGTTCTATGCAATTCAGTTATGTTACAGATGATTAATTTTATTTATATTTACTATTCGAAATAGAACAAAGAATTTGTTAATAAGAAATTTATTATGACAAGAGAAATGCCGGATTTACATAAACAGGCTATAAAGTACAAGAATTTCAAACGTTTGAAACATGACGGCGGCCGCGCGTGGATTAAAAATGCCCAGTTACATGATGCTGTTAAGGGAGCGAACCGCTGGCTCGAGACGATATCTGATGAATCAGATAAAAAATCGGGAAAAACAGAAAAAGAAAGCTGATTATTCCTGTCTTCTGTTAAAAATATTTTTACCCAAATTCAGTTTATCATTATCATTGAATTTTAAAGCTTATTCCTTGTATGGCATATGAAATGAAAGATTTCAATAAGGATGTTATAGAGTCAAGTGACAATATACCTGTTGTTATTGATTTTTGGGCCGAATGGTGTGGCCCATGCCGTATGTTAAGTCCGACCCTTGAGAAATTAGCCGGTCAGGCAGCCGGGAAATGGAAACTTGTTAAAATTAATACGGAAGAATTCCCTCAAATTGCCGCCCAATTCAGGGTTCGGAGTATTCCATCGGTAAAGATGGTATATCAGAAAAGCATTTTAGCTGAATTCACGGGTGCCCTGCCCGAACATCAGATACGGAAATGGTTACAAGATAATTTACCAGCTTCCGAAGATGAAAATGATTCAAAAGAGGCCTATGAAAAATACTTAAAAGACGGTAACAGAGATAAGGCCCGTGAAGTATTGGCCAATATGGTAAATGGAAATACGGATGATAAGGACCGTTTAGCTCTGTTGGCTATGTTATATCTGCCGGATGATCTGGATAAAGCCGGTCAATACATGAAAACCTTATCGGAAGAACCCAAATATGAAATAGAACAACAGACATTTGAGACTATTCAACACTTAATCAAGGTTGCCAATAACAAAGTAAGGGTTACGGGTAATAACGATAGTGTTGTTGCGGAATATAAGGCAGGGGCGCAATTACTGTCTGAAAATAATTTTGAGGGAGCACTTGAAAGATTCATTGATTGCCTTATCAAAGATCGTTCGATGGATAATGAGGGACCGAGAAAAGCATGTATTGCCATATTTACGCTTTTAGGCAATGAACATCCTGTCACCCGGCAATACCGCCGGCGCTTCTCGATGGCATTATATTGATATCAGACAACGGACGAAGGAATGGAACGCAGATGATGCTGATGCTGCTGATTATCGCGGTTTTTTAAAAGATCCCGGATTCCTGATACCGGATATTTCTTTATTGAATGCATTTCCCCCCAAAGGTCCATGCCAGGGAATGGACCTCCATTATTAACGATTGATTGTTTATTGATTACTGATTTACCCTTTGCTTTAACTTCATTTTTAATTATCTTTGGTTTCTAACTTAAAAACCTGAAATCATAGTTTAGATCGCACAACCTATATGTACGCTATTATTGAAATTGGTGGTCATCAGTATAAGGTAGCAGAAAACGATATCGTTTATGTAGACAGACAGGATAAGTCTGTTGATGATAAAATTAAAATCGATCGTATTCTGCTCGTTTCCGACGACAAAGGAAAAGTAAACGTCGGCACACCGGTAGTTGACGGAGCCAAAGTCGAAGCCACGGTACTTGATCACGTAAAAGCTGAGAAAGTGATTGTCTTTAAGAAAAAACGTCGTAAAGGCTATAAAGTAAGAAACGGGCACCGTCAACAATTGACCCAAATTCGAATCGACAAAGTTTCAGCAAAATAATTAATTCAAAACAGCAGATATTATGGCTCATAAAAAAGGTGGCGGTTCAACAAAAAATGGCCGCGATTCAATATCAAAAAGATTGGGCATCAAAAAATACGGTGGTCAATCCGTATTAGCCGGTAATATTCTTGTCCGTCAACATGGTACAAAATTTCATCCCGGTAAAAATGTAGGTATGGGTAAAGATCATACACTCTTTGCTAAAATTAATGGTAAAGTACGTTATACCGGCGGAAACAATACCAGAAAGCTTATCCATATCGATCCCGATTGATATAAAAATATTTTCTATTACAGCCTTAATGCCATTGCGTTAAGGCTTTTTTTATTTTACTATATGATCATGAATGAAATTATTATACCCGGTTTACAAAAACGCATGCAAATTAATACGATCTTCTGCATCGGAAGAAATTATATTGAGCATGCCCACGAGTTAAATAATCCCGTACCAAAATCACCTGTAATCTTTATCAAACCGATTTCCTCGGTCATTTACTCAGGTTATACCATAAACTTACCACCTCAGAGTCAGGATGTTCACTTTGAGACGGAAATACTTGTAGCTATTGGGAAACAGGGGAAAAATATATCCGAAGAATCCGCTATGGATTATATTGAAGGTTATGGTATAGGCATTGATGTTACCGCCCGTGATATACAAAGTGAAGCTAAAGCAAAATCCTTGCCATGGTCCGTTGCCAAGGGATTCGACACATTCGCACCTATCAGTAATTTCATTCCTTCCGATAAAATAACCAATCCAAGAGATATCTCTTTCTCCCTGGAAATTAACGGCGAGTTAAGACAAAATGGAAATACGTCTGATATGATTTTTCCTATCAATGTTTTAATTTCGAAGTTATCTGAATATTTCACACTTAATCCCGGTGATCTCATTTTCACAGGTACCCCTTCAGGGGTTGGTCCTTTAAATTCAGGGGATGAGTTAATAGCCGTGCTTGGAGATAATCTCACAACGTTAGAAGTTAACGTTCAATAAGCACTAATTTTTAATTGGTCCCTACCGGCAGACAGAGATTACAAACTATTTACAGAAGGCCGTTAGTATCATTTATACAAAACGTTATGCATATACCGCTTTGAATTATATAGGGTATTAAATCTTCTCAATTCTTTCTTCTGTATTCTTTTTTTACAAAATTAATCCCTGATTTTTTGTTTATTTAAGAGACGGTTAATGTATACCGTATGCGGGGTATTAAACCCATCCTCTTTATCTACAGAGCGGCTAATCATTTTTAAAAATTTGAAGAAAGTGTCTCATAAATTCGTATCCAGGTATATTGGTCTTATCACATTCTTTGTACTGATCTCTTCAGGAAGTACTTTTGCTCAAAAAAAGCTTCCTTTTTTAACACCGGGAGCTCAGTATTTATGGCCCACAAAAGCCAGTCATTATATGTCATCTTCTTTCGGTGAAACCCGGCCTGATCATTTCCATGCTGCGCTTGATATTAAAACATGGGGGCGCCGTGGATATCCCGTTTATGCAACAAGATCAGGTATTTTATGGCGGCTGCGTACAGGTCCGACCGGATACGGAAATGCCGTCTATCTACGTCATAAAGACGGGTCGTATTCAGTCTACGCCCATCTTGAAGATTTTATTCCCAAAATCAGGCATCTTGTCGATTCCCTTCGGATGATCAACTATAAATTCGATTTCGATAAATATGTCTCAAAATATGACATCCATTTTAAACAAGGTGATGTCATCGGGTACACCGGCTCTTCCGGGATTGGCCCGCCCCATCTCCACTTTGAACTTCGAACACCCGAAGAACACCCGTTTAACCCACTATTGACCAACCTCAAAGTTCAGGATCACATTGCTCCCATATTCAGGGCTTTATCCGTAGAACCATTGCATGCTAATTCCTTAGTCCGGGGAAAGAAAGAAATTTATACCAGGAGGGTCAAAAGAACCGGTAAAAGATCCTACTCATTCGGAACAATCCATGTAAATGGAGCTGTGGGTATCGGAACAGCTGTATATGATAAATCGGACAGGGTACATAATGTTTATGCGGCCTATCAATTGATCCTCAAAAGAGGTGATTCTGTCTATTTTCATTCGCGCGTCGACAGTTTCTCTTATAATAATACCGATCAATTGAACCTGGACCGGGTTTATCCTCTTTTACGTAAAGAGCATGAAGGTTATCAACGACTATATATTCATGACGGCAACACTTTGCCTTTCTATGTAAAGACAAAAAACAGGGGGATCATCAATCTTCCGTCCGGCACCTATCATTTTACTATTCTGGCATCCGATTATTTTAATAATACAAGCCGGGCGACGTTTACACTCGTAGTCGGTAAACCGGAACATAAGGCAACTATAGCTCATGATAAACCTGTAATTAATCCGGTTTCCCTTGTTGAAAATGATTCTCCTATTCCTCCAGCGAATCTTAACCATTGGTTTTGGTCTGATAATTGGTTTAGTCCGTCTTCACAGATACATCATCTAAAACTTATTCCGGACGGGGAGCATCATGAATCAGAAATTACTTATAACCTAAACGGTGATCCTGTTGGCATACCAATACGCAATGATAAAAAGATTATATTGAAGTTAAATAACAATGATGAGAGTATTCTTTATCGTATTTACCCGGGTGAGAAACGCGTACTCCGGACACCCGATCAATTGGCAACGGCATCTTTTTCAGCTACATCAGTATATGATACCTTATCGGTAATTTTCAACCATAGAATTCATAATCACAAACCCGCATTGTATCTGTTGCCTGATGATGAACCAATGCACCACGATGTAACGATAAGTTATTTGTTAGGTGATAACCTCAAATCACTTCATCACCTTGCTTTCTATACCTATAACAGGCATAACCATAAATATCAATATCTCAACTCCAAGCGAAAAGGAGATGAATTGCAAGGTGAAGTTGGCGAATTCGGATTTTATTACATACTTCAGGATACCACGAAACCGGGAATTAGCCATCCCCATATATACAAACGATTTGATGGTAAATGGGTTGCATCTGTTGATCTTAGTGATAACTTAAGTGGTATAGACTTCAATAGAGTACGCTTTTATATAAATGGGGTTCGGGGGATTGCCGAATATAATCCTGAATCTCATAAATTAATTTATTACAGACCCCATTTTTCTCCGAAAAAAATGAATAACTTAAAGATTGTAGCACACGATATGGTGAACAATCAGGCTACAGCCACTTTTGATGTGAAGCATTGAAATGAGTAAAAGGATTTATAATATTCTTTACCTGGCAGGTATTATTTTCATCTTCGCCGCTTGTAAAACAACAAGTTATAGCAACGTCGACAGTGGCAATATTGTCTCATATGTGCCCGGTTATCCCAATTTTTCGATAGGCGCATATAGCACGATCGTCCAGGATGAATCAACCGGCATAAATATTTATCTCAATATTCCCTATAGTAACCTTATCTTTAAATCTAATAAAGAAAATCACACGTTTACCTCGAAGATCGGTATTGCAATTCAGGTTACACGAATTCAACCTGAACCTCATAAACAAATCACAAAAAACTTCACCAGAGAAATAAATACTGATAGTTACCAGGAAACAACCGGATTAAAAACATACCGGTTTCGATATAACCTGGTAACGGATCCGGGTAATTATAGAATAGTGGCTATTGTCAGCGACCAACACTCTAATAAATATATGAATCATGTCGTCACTTGTACGATTCCCGATATACAACATGAAAAAATAACAGCCGGCAGTGTCGTTATCCTGGGAAAGGCCGAAAGTACCAATGATAAGAAGCACACTTTTCAACCACAGGTCAATTATCATTTATCCAGTGGACTCGATTCTCTGAAAGCCTCCGTTCAACTGTTTGTCAAGTCGCGAAGAAACAATCTCGATTTAATGATGCATTTGTACAAATTCCGCTCGGATACAATGCCGGCACGTCCGCCTAATTATACTTCCCCGACTCAGGGTAGTCTCGAATATCGTGGTATAGACTTTAAGAAAAGGGATACGCTTCAAACCATCGACCGTCAGCTCAAAGGCATTTCCGGTACATTAACAGTAGATTTTATCATGCCAAAACTTCCGGATGGTAATTACAGGGTAGAAATAGAAGGAATTGAGCATGACTCAACACTTATATACAAAGCCCGTGATTTTTCCATAAAAGGGCCCGGTTACCCGAGGCTGACGACCATAAAAGAATTGGCCGAAGCTACCTATTACATAGCTTATCCCAGGGAATATAAAAAACTGATGGCTCATCATAATTCTGATTCCCTGAAAAAATATTTCGATTCTTTTTGGGGCAAACTATTCTCCAATGAGAACCTGGCTAAATCGGTCTTTGATTCTTATTATTCACGGATTGAGAAAGCTAATATGTTTTTTACGAGTTACAAGGAAGGATGGAAAACGGATCCGGGTATGATATATATTCTGTACGGTCCCCCTTCTTATGTGGAACGGGATGTGGAAGGAATGGTCTGGCATTATTCATCTCACTCAGATAATTTATCCGGTGAGTTTTACTTCAGGAAAGTCTACAATTCCGGGGGACACTTTCCTTTCACACACTATTTACTGGTCCGTAATATCTATTACGAGCGTTCTTTTTACTCACAGGTCGAAGACTGGAGAAGCGGACTTATAAATTGACAAAAAGTTGAAATACCGTTATCAGCATATCGTGTATAAAACTACTGAAAAATAAAACTACCGACTCTTTTCCTGTTTGCCGTTTACTATTACTGATATGCGATACAACTGATCTCCACTAACGCATTTTTGGGCAAGCTCTTTACCGCAACAGTCTCCCTGGCCGGCGGATTATCCTGGAAATATTCTCCGTAAATCTTATTTACTTCCGTAAAATCATTCATATCGGCCAGAAATATGCTGCACTTCAATACTTTAGAGAATTCTGATTTTGCGGCATTCAATACCATTTCCAGATTTTTCATGACCTGATATGTTTGCTCTTTTACCGTATCGCCTGCTAATTCGCCGTTACCGGGCGTGATCCCAATTTGACCGCTGCAATAAATTGTACCGTTATATACAATAGCCTGGTTATACGGGCCAATAGCGTCAGGTGCATTTTTGGTGTAAATAACTTCTTTCTCCATCATAAACAATATTCCCTCGTTCTGTAGTTGAATAATTCATCTTTATGGGTTCAATATCATCAAGAAAATCCGATAAACAAACGGCAAACTCGTTCGGTTTCTCCATCATGGGGGCATGTCCGCATTTATCGATCCATACTAATTTTGAATTAGGCAGGCTCCGGAAAAAGGATCTGGCGACTTCCGGTGGTGTAATCACATCATTACGCCCCCAGACTAATAAACAGGGCTGGCGGATATCGCCGAGAAACGCTTCCATATTGTAATCATGGGCAGACCTGGCAATTTTCAATAATTTCATAAGTTTGAGCCTGTTTCGTAATATCTGCTGTATCTCGTCAATAGTCGAATCCTCTACATCATCCTCATAAAAGGTCATTGAGGCCCGTTCCCTGATATAATCCCGATCGAACCGTCTCGGCCTGGAACACCCAAAATTACTTTCAAACAATCCGGAACTACCGGTCAGGACCAGCCCCTTTATTTTTCGTGGTTCTTTCAGAGCACATTCGAGGGCTATATGTCCGCCCAGTGAATTTCCTAATAATATAATGTCATCCAACCCAAGGCCATATATGATATTATCAAACACCCATTCAGAAAGACGCTGGACAGTGAGGCTTCTGTTATTTGTGTCGTAAAGAGGAATTTCAGGAACTATTATTGTTCGTTTTTCCTGCTTTAGCAAAGATATCAGCCGATCGAAATTGCTGAGCCCGCCAAACATACCGTGAAGCATGACCAAAGGTGAAGCATTTATATCATCCCCTTCGACCATAAGGTAACGCAGACCTGGCCTTCGCATAATCTTATATGTCGAGTTTGTAAACATCCCTTATAAAATACGACTTATTGTCAAACTTTATAGTTAAACTGATTGAAAGTTAACAGACCCTAAAAGCCATTTAACATAAATATATTGCGGAACTATATTCTGAATGTTAACTTCTACTCAATATAAACATTAATTAAAACGAATATTTTTAACCCAGGATTATGAGAAAATATTTTAAGCCAGTTTTGGTAGCTATAGCATCCATTTTTATGATGTACGCCTGCCAAGCATCTAATCCGAATATTGAAACTGCTAAGCTTAACTTAAAGAATAAAGATTTTCAAAAAGCTTTAGCCGCTACCAATGCAGCTATAAAAGCAGATTCCACTGATCCGGAAGCCTATTACTACAAGGGATATGTACTCTCAAAAATGGCTGATTCAAAGCCAAATCCGGCCGATCGTACAGATCTGTACAAGAGAATGAGAGAAGCATACAACCATGCCAAAAAATTATATGCCACTCAGGACAAATCAGGCAAAGAAACATACCTGATGAAAATGAGTCTTGTCCAGCATTGGACCCAGGAACACAATACTGCTATTAAATTGGTTACCGGCGACAGCGCCCGCGCACCCGGACATATCAAAAATGCCATTGCACATCTCAAGAATGCTACCGAGATAGCTCCTGATAGCTTACTGTCATTCGAAGTATTATCAGAAGTCTATTATATGGATCATGATTTGAAAAAAGCTCAGGATGCTCTTCATACGGTTATCAAGAAAAATCCTAAAGTTAAACCGCAGTACTATCTGAGACTGGCCAATTTCTACGATCAGGATAAGAATTATGATCAGGCTCTCAGTGTGTTACAACAAGCAAAACAACAGTATCCTGACAGTATGAAGGTTGTTCAACAGCTTGCCAATACTTATTTGGCTAAAGGTGATGATCAAAATGCTATAAATACTGTGAAATCACTTATTCAAACGGATCCAAACAATGCTCAATATCACCTTGTTTATGGTACCGAGATCTATAAGCTTGTTTTAAAACTCAACGACAAGTTTTCTTCAAATTATGACAAGATCTTTGATCTCAAACAAAAATTGAAGAAAACAAACAATAAACAAGAGCAAAGTAAACTTAAAGACCAGATTTCTCAGTTAGAACAAGAGAATCAACAACTCCATCAAAAGATTCAAAATCAGACTGAACAAGCGGAAAAAGAACTCAAAAAAGTTGTTGATTTAAGGCCAAAATCGGCTGATGCTTACCATACATTAGGTGTGATCTACCAGAACCGTGCGGCTGCATTGATTAAGATTCGTAATAACACCGAAGACAATAAAAAGGCCTCCGAGCTTGATAAACAAGCAAAACAAATGCTCGAAAAAGCATTACCTTATTACAAAAAGGCTACTGATATTGCCCCTGATAACAAGGATTACTGGCGTTCACTCTTCCGTGTTTATACCAATTTGGGTATGAATAAAAAAGCACAGGAAGCAATGAAAAAAGCCGGCATGCAATAATCAGTTCGCGTTATCGTAATAAAGATTTTATCACCGATTCTAAAATCTTTTAATAATTCAGATATTTATGATAAAGCATATCACCCGAATGGCAGGACTTGTTCTTGCCTTCGGGTTCTTTTTTAGCTGTAGTAATTCCAATAATTTTCAGGTTGCCAAACTAAACCTGAATCAGGCAAACTACTCCAAAGCACTCAACTCTATTAATAAAGCTATCGAAAAAAAACCTCGTAATGCAGAGGCTTATTTTTACAAAGGGTTTATCTTGAATAAAATGGCGCTGGAAAAAAATAACCCTGCCCAGAGTAGTCATTTGTTTTCTGAGATGAGAGATGCCTTTACCCAATTCAGGAATCTTGATGATAGCGGATCGCAAAAAAATAAAAATTACTTTAAGATCGATCAAATCCTGACAGATTCATGGAGTCATGAACATAATCAGGGTGTCCGTATCTTAAAAAATGACAGCACTCTTTCGAAACAGGACCTTAATAAGTCATTGCTTTACTTAGAAAATGCTACCATCATACAACCCGACAGTGGAATCACGTACAAGGTAGAATCGGAAGTATATTACAAATTAGGTGATTTGAGCAAAGCTGTAACAGCCATGGAAACAGCCGTTTCCAAAGATAGCGAACATACAAAGAATAATATTGAAAGGCTTGCCTTCCTGTATTTGGAGAATCAGCAATATGATCATGCCATTGATACTTATAAGGAAGCATTGGAAAATGATCCCGGTAATATCAATCTACTCCACGGACTGGAAAATGCCTATTTAGCCAATGAAGATCATCAAAAAGCCGCTACACTTATAAAAAGACTTATAAATAAAGATCCTAAAAATGCTGATTACAGGCTGGCATATGGGACTCAACTATATTCTATAGGCCAAACATATATGGGTAATCTTATAGATATCAGGAAACGGATGGAGCAGTTAAGCGACAATGGTTCTCAAAAGGATAATTTATATAAAGCCTTAAACGATTCTGCCAATTCGATTGAAAATTCAGCACAGAAATATTTTGACGATGCTGAAAATCAATTATTGCAGTCACAATCTCTTGATTCCACGAACATCAATACTACGTATGCCCTTGGAATCCTCTATCACGATTACGGATCAGAATATTTAACAATTAAAGATCTGATTCATGAAAAGAAACTATCCGATCTATATTCAGCAAAAGCTCAGAGGCTATTCAAGGAATCACTCCCCTATCTTGAAAAAGTCGCCCAAAATCAGCCCCAATCGCCCGGATATTGGCAAATACTTTATAAAGTCTATCATTATCTCGGTATGAAACAGAAAGCCGATACGGCATATAAGAAGTTTCAACAACAATCCTGATTCTTTTTTTAAAAGCTCATTCTTCTTTTAGAATGAGCTTTTTTAGTTTATTTTGTCTCTGTAAAATTAAACTATTAAGAATACTAAGAGACTATGAAATTTAACACGAAAACCATTCATGCCGGACAAAAAGCGGAGGAAACGTCGGGCGCTGTGATGCCGCCCATATTTCAGACATCCACTTATGTGCAGGAAGCTCCCAATGTTAATAAAGGCTATGATTACGGACGGGTTGGTAATCCTACACGTACCGCACTTGAAAAAATGGTTGCAGGATTGGAAGAAGCTGATGAATGTGCCTGCTACGCAAGTGGCTGTGCCGCTATCGATGCCATGTTAAAAATGCTCAAACCGGGTGATCATGTTATCGCATCCAATGATCTTTATGGCGGAACATATCGTTTGTTTACCCAGGTGTTTGAGCCTTATGGCATAAAGTTCAGTTTTGTGGATATGACTGACATCTCAAACGTAAAAGCTGCCAAAAAGGGCCAAACCAGGTTAATTTGGATCGAAACACCAACGAATCCCCTGCTCAATATTGTAGATATCAAAATCGTAACAGATTTTGCACGAAACGAAGGTATTCTGACAGCCGTCGATAATACTTTTGCTTCACCTTACCTGCAGCAACCACTAAAACTTGGCGCCGATGCCGTGATTCACTCCATGACCAAGTATCTTGGGGGGCATTCCGATATCATTGGCGGCGCTATCTGCAGTTCTAACAAAGAAATTATGGAAAATGCCCGTTTCCAGGTGAAAACAACAGGTGGTATTCCCGGGCCCATGGAATGTTATCTGACACTGCGTGGAATCAAAACACTTTCCGTCCGTATGGAACGTGCCTGTAATAATGCAAAGGAGATTGCCGATTATTTGGTTACCAATGATAAAGTCGGGCAGGTGCGTTACCCGGGATTGAAATCGCATCCACAATATGAAATAGCCAGCAAGCAGATGAATGATTTTGGAGCAATGGTTTCATTTTCATTAAAAGATGATTCCATAGAGAAAGCCCATACATTTATGAAGAATACTCATTACTTTGCCCTTGCTGAGAGTCTTGGCGGCGTGGAATCACTTATCTCACACCCGGCTTCAATGACCCACGCTTCAATACCAAAGGATGTCAGGGAAAAATCCGGACTCAAAGATTCACTTATCCGGCTCTCTGTTGGTATCGAGGATGCTGAAGATTTAATAAACGACCTTGATGAGGCATTTTCTCATGTGTAAATGATCTGTTGCGTAATATTGAATGGCACATATCGCTCATAACCGTTACAATAGGATGCCTGTTATTGATTAGCTGTACTAATCCTTTTGCTCCTGCCGAAATGCAAGGCACCGGAGAACAGGATCCCCTGGGGAATCCAAGGACTATTGACGGTTTTTTTACGCGGTTCAAAAATGCCTACCAATTGCGCGATACAACGCTTTATGGCCCTTTGATTCAGGGAAATTTCACATTTACTTATCGTGATTACGAACATAATGTGGATGTATCATGGGGACGTGATGAGGAAATGACTTCAACATATAACATGTTTAATCAGAGTGAAGATATACAATTACAATGGAATAATATTATCAGCCAGATTGTAAATAATACCAAAACCCAGGCACAGGTTATCCGGCGTTTTAACCTGGCTATTGTTCTGAAAAATTCGGATGTCCTGCACACGGACGGATCAGCTAATTTTGTGTTGGTCCGGCCTGATTCAACCAGTGCCTGGAAACTTTTTCACTGGAGAGATGAATCAAATTTATAATATCTTAACTTAATTCCATATAACTAATTTCAATAGAATGCGGATGATACTAAAGACGCAGATATACATGGGCAAAATATTGAGGATAAGCCATCGTCATCCCTCATATTTATTTCAATGTCCGGTAACAAACAGCAGTCATCGATGGCCTGTCGTCCGCGGTCAAGACAACCTGAGTATTGTTGTTTCTTTGATGTATTTTTGGAAAAATTGGGAGACTTATAAAAACCTATTACCTATTCACTAAAATATTTAATTCAAAACATATTCGTCTATTATGAAAAATGTAGTCATCGTAGAGGCTGCCCGGACACCAGTAGGGTCGTTCGGTGGTAGTTTAGCCTCTTTTACCGCTCCCGAACTCGGAGCTGCTGTTATTCAGGCTTTATTAAAACGCAGTGGGGTAAAACCCGAAGATATAAATGAAGTCATCATGGGAAATGTACTCACAGCCGGTATTGGTCAGGCACCTGCTCGTCAGGCGGCATTAAAAGCCGGTCTTCCCGAACTGACCCCGAGTGCCACCGTGAACAAAGTGTGTGCTTCAGGGATGAAATCTGTGATGTACGCGTACAACCAAATAGTATCAGGCGAAGCCGATATTATCGTAGCAGGCGGTATGGAGAGCATGAGTAATGTACCATACTATCTGCCAAAAGAACGTTTTGGTTCCCGTCTGGGCCATGGACAGGTTGTTGATGGAATTATCAAAGACGGGCTTTGGGACGTTTATAAAGATTTCCATATGGGCAATGCGGCAGAGATTTGTGCCAAAGAATGTGGTTTTTCACGTGAGGATCAGGATAACTTCGCCATTGAGTCGTATAAGAGATCACAAAGAGCCCAAAAAGAGGGATATTTCGACAATGAAATCGTCAAAATCCAGGTAAAAGACCGTAAGGGCAACATAACTGAAGTTGATAAAGATGAGGAAGTTAATCGTGTCAATTTCGATAAGATTCCCAAGTTACGCCCTGTATTCCTGAAAGAAGGTACGGTTACTGCTGCTAACGCAAGTACCATCAATGATGGTGCCGCCGCTCTTTTGGTTATGTCGGAAGACAAGGCAAATGAACTGGGTTTAAAACCAATGGCCCGAATCATCGGACAGGGAAGTGCGGCGAAAGCACCCGAATGGTTTACGACCGCTCCCGCCGATGCCATACCAGTAGCTCTTAAACGCGCCGGAAAGAAAAAGGAAGAAATGAATTTATGGGAAATCAACGAAGCATTTTCCGTTGTTTCTCTCGTCAATAATCAATTACTGAAACTGGATCCTGAAAAAGTAAACATTCACGGTGGCGCGGTAAGTATCGGTCACCCCATTGGCTGTTCTGGCGCACGTATTCTCGTAACTCTTTTACATGCACTGAAAAGAACAGAAGGTAAATTAGGATGTGCCGGTATTTGTAACGGTGGTGGCGGTGCATCTGCTATGGTTGTTGAAATGATGGATTAAGCCGACCGCCATGCAGAAGTGATAAAAATATGTGAAGATGGACCATAGACCAAAGACAGCAATTATTCATCTTGTCTAAAATCGATGGTCCATCTTCATTTAAACATACTTAAAACACCTATGTAATTCGTGTTCTTATTATTACTAAATTAACGTGAGGTTTGGATAAGAATCGCAGAGTTGTAATAATTACATTGAGAATACGACCTGTGAAAATATAACATATCTTGACGACGGACGACTGACCATCAACGACACGGAGCTGTTTTGATGCATAAAGTATGATTCCGATACCGGACTCACGTTGATTATACGGTTTATCAGAATAAATAATGTTTAATGAATATCAGGGTATTTGTCGGTTGTCGGTTGTCGGTTGTCGGTTGTCGGTTGTCGGTGGTCATAGAATAATCTAATTTAACAGCTACTTTTATTAAGTAGATAGATTATACGCTTAAACGAACCTCACGTTAAATATATGTGAGGCCATAATAGAACGTTATTTTATTGATATTTTAATATAATCTATTAATATGCATGTTATATCTTGATTATATTCTTTCAAGAAGCTAAGTTATCCCTCGAATAAGAGAAAACCAACACTGATCAAACTACAGAGCTTATTGCGATATATTGTTACTGTCTTATAGATTTCGTCTCACTTTTTAACACATTTAACTTATT
>DATFMH010000157.1:0-36506 GCA_035267045.1 Balneolales bacterium | reverse complement strand
TTAAAGTACCATTCCGATCTGACTTTACAACTTCTATCACCCGTTATACACTTTCGATCCCTGCGTTAATAACAGGGTACTTTCGTGTATCAATTCAATAATTGAAAGACCTAATGTATGACAGAACCTGAGGCCAAAATGACAAATCAGTTCCTTTTAAAAACAATTAATCACTATGTCTGATAAATTCTATCACTTTAACGCTACTTCAGTGTGTTTCACAATTAAACTTATTCATAAACACAGCATTCAAAGCGTTTAAACAAAAAATATGTTAAAGATCCGAGCTGGTGATAGGACTCGAACCTACGTCCCGAAAGCTTTCGGGATTACAAAACCGCTGCTTCTCTTTAAAGAAACAACCACCATGCAGATTCTTTTCTATCATCCATACATTACTTTAGCAGGTCTTGCCACAAGCTTGTTTTGTAAACCCTGCTTTTGCAATGCTTATTCAATATGTTAAAGATCCGAGCTGGTGATAGGACTCGAACCTACGTCCCGAAAGCTTTCGGGATTACAAAACCGCTGATTCTCTTTAAAGAAACATCCACCATGCAGGTTCTTTTCTATCATCCATACATTACTTTAGCAGGTCTTGCCACAAGCTTGTTTGTAAACCCTGCTTTTGCAATGCTCATTCAATATGTTAAAGATCCGAGCTGGTGATAGGACTCGAACCTACGACCGGCGGTTTACAAAACCGCTGCTCTACCAACTGAGCTACACCAGCGATTTTCCAAAGACCTAAAAGGTAGTCACAAAATTGGTAGATGTCAACACATACAGCAGATAAAAATAATCAAATATTATCCTTTATCGCAAAGTTTTCTCACGTCTTTTTTTATAATAGGTCCATAAAATTTTCAGGCTAACAAAAATCAATAATATAATGGTGATGATTTTGCTGTAGATAGATAAATACTCACCAATAATGCGCCAGTTTTCGCTTATTAACCAACCTGCACCTATTAACAGGGCATTCCATATCATGGAACTGATCAATGAGTTTAAAGCAGTCAATGTTACTTCGGTAGCGCTCATTCCTGCTGTTATAGATATAATAGACCTGGTACCGGCTAAAAACCGGTTGGCGACTATAATCCATTGTCCCCATTTGTTCATCCAACCTTCAACTTTGGGTAAGTAACTGACACCAAGATTCCGTAATAACCATGAATCATGCGATTCATTCTTAATCTTATTACCCCAAAACCGTCCAAGTGCATACATCGACATAAACCCGATTACTGAAGCTATCGTTGTCAGCAAATATACTGGTATTAATAATATGACACCCTCAGCCGCGAGATAGCCTCCGAATACAACCAATATATCGCCGGGAATGGGCGGAACTATATTTTCGGTATAGGCAATCAGAAAAAAAACACCATAAATACTAAACGGCGGCAACTGGCTGATCCAGTTGATGAGTTCCTGGGTATAATGGCTTATCATATTTCAATCGATTCAAGCAGAACAACAGCCATGGCCGATATTCCTTCTTCACGACCGACAAAACCCATTCCCTCGGAGGTAGTCGCCTTTATCGATACTTTGGAAAGGTCGGTTTGCAGGTCACTTTTAATATTTTCCCGCATCTCCGATATATATGGAAGTAATTTAGGTTTCTGAGCTATGACAGTTGCGTCGATATTGCCAATAACATATCCATGTTCACGAATCATATGGAATGTATCGCGCAGCAGAATCCTGCTATCTATATTTTTGAATTCCTTTGCCGTATCCGGAAAATTGCTGCCGATATCGCCAAGTGCCAAAGCGCCTAACATCGCATCCGTAATGGCATGTAATAAAACATCGGCATCCGAGTGTCCCAGCAGCCCTTTTTTAAATGGGATCTTAACGCCACCGAGAATTAACGGGCGCCCCTCTACCAATCTGTGTACATCGTAGCCAGAACCTATTCTCATATATTCGTAGTCGTATAAACAACAGTGTTAATCATTGTCATCATTCTCAAGCAATAACTCGGCAATCTTAAGATCTAAGGGATAGGTTATTTTAATATTATCCGTATCCCCTTCTACCATCTTAACAGGTTTACCTAAAAATTCCACTACTGACGCATCATCCGTACCCAAAAAATTTTCTTTTTCCGCGTGATCAAAAGCCTCAATAAATATTTCCTTACGAAATATCTGAGGTGTCTGACATTGCCAAAGGGAATCCCGATCCGGCGTATTGATAATGAAATTATTTTTATCAACGGTCTTAATAGTGTCTTTCGCTTTGATTCCCGCAACAGCTCCACCTTCTGCAACAGCAATATCGCAACACCTGGTAATTACCTCATGGGTTATAATCGGACGAACCGCATCATGTACGGCAATCAAATCGATGTCACTAAAAAGATGACGAATAGCTTTTTGTACGGATAACTGTCTCTCTTTCCCGCCTTCTATAATTTTTATAGACAAGTCATAATTCCTGAACAGTTCTTGTGTCCTTTTAATATACTCTTTACTTGTAGGTATTACGATTTGTTTTACAAAAGATAAAGACGCGAACCGATCGACAGTACGTTTTAATATCGGTTCTCCCTTTAAAAGTACAAATGGTTTCGATACTTCTGAATGAAACCTTCTGCCTGAACCGGCAGAAGGTATGATCACTGCTAAATTATACACCTTTTAAATAATTAACATGGCGTCGCCGAACGAGAAGAAGCGGTACTTTTTCTTTTTGGCTTCTTCATATGCTTCCATTAGAAAATCATAATCGGCAAATGCAGCGGCCAACATGAGAAGCGTCGATTCGGGACGATGAAAATTTGTTATTAATGCTTCCGTAATCTTAAAATCGTACGGAGGATAAATAAATTTATCTGTCCACCCCGTCGATGGTTTAAGCATACCACTGGCCATGATACTGGTTTCCACAGCCCGCACGGCACTGGTTCCGCAGACGACCACTTTATTTTTCTTAGCGGAGAGAACATTGTTAATCGTTTTAGAGCTTTCAGCGGATATGAAATAATTTTCGGAATCCATGCGGTGTTTGGTCAGATCCTCGACTTCTACCGGGCGAAATGTTCCCCACCCAATATGTAAAGTAACCGGAGCCATATGAACACCTTTTTTCTGAATTTTCTCCAGGAGCTCTTCCGTGAAATGCATTCCCGCCGTGGGAGCGGCAACGGCACCTCGTTCTTTAGCGAATACCGTTTGATAACGGACTTTATCTTCTTCAACCGGCTTACGTTTTATATATGGAGGTAAGGGCATTTGACCGATACGGTCAAGAATAGAGTAAAGTTCGTCGTTGGGGCCATCAAAAAGGAAGCGAATTGTGCGTCCCCGGGATGTTGTATTGTCTACTACTTCTGCAACCAACTCATCATTGAAATACAGTTTGTTTCCTATACGGATCTTACGAGCCGGTTCAACCAAAACATCCCATAACATGTTCTCAGGTTGTAATTCTCTCAGTAAAAACACCTCAACATTGGCGTCAGTCTTCTCTTTTTTCCCCTTGAGACGTGCCGGAAACACTTTAGTATTGTTATAGACTAAACAATCCCCCTCATTAAAATATTCGTGAATGTCGGCAAAAGTTTTATGTTCGATTGTTTTGTTTGCTCGATTTAAAACCATAAGTTTAGCCGAGTCTCGCGGCTCTGCCGGTACATCCGGAATTTTTAGTTTTTCTATATCGTATTTAAAATCTGTTAATTTCATTCTTATTTTTGAGAGAGTTTGTGAAACGTGTTAATTTCTATTTTTCCTATTTCGAAAACTAAGAAAGTTAGTTAATATAAAGGATTCATCGGGCTGTGACAAGTCAGTCTCACGGAGGTGTGCCGGAGCGGTCGAACGGGGCGGTCTCGAAAACCGTTGTACCTTTTAGGTACCGGGGGTTCGAATCCCTCCACCTCCGCATTTTTAAGCAAGTAAAAAGATTTTTTTGTCGAACTGTTTACTGTAGAATAATTATTCAGAATTCATTACGTTATAAGTGTTGACATTTATTATATTATATGTATCACGTCTAACGTAAAAACATTTATTATGATGAAACGTACTATTTTCATCAGTATTATTTTGGGAGCAGTGCTGTTAGTTAGTGGCAAGGCAAACGCTCAGTTGGTAAAAAACCTGCATTCTCCCCTAAACAACACCGGTGATATTGTAAAAAAAGCCCAAAAACCTGGTTTTAAATTATTAAATCTCGCCACCGTTCATATGCACCAATCACTTGAAATGAACTTCACGAGTTTTGGCAATCATTATATGAACGAGAATATATTCACAAACTCCATGTTATTCGATTTTAGTGATCGATTAACAGGCCGTTTGGATATTTCAATGGCTAATTCACCTTTCGGTAATGGAATGCTTGGACCTGGTGGAAAAAATAATTTTAAAATTTTTGTCCGTAATGCCGATTTGAATTATAAAATAGGGAATAATAGTAGTATTTCGATCCATTTTTCACAAAATCCCTATGGTTTT
This sequence comes from Balneolales bacterium, assembly GCA_035267045.1. GTDB lineage: Bacteria > Bacteroidota > Rhodothermia > Balneolales > DATFMH01 > DATFMH01. Next base: position 32,031 of record DATFMH010000157.1, on the reverse strand, counting down.
TATGGCGGTGGGTATAATCCTTTTGGATACGGTTATGGCTATGGCAACGGCTTTGATAGATTCGGATACTAAGGGATCAATGATAATACAATATCTTAATAAGCATAGTATATAAGCTACATGGCCGCAAAAAACAGTTCAAATTTTGCACTTAACGCGGTTATTGGTTTTTTAAGTCTGTTGCTTGCCTTTTTGTTAATTGCACTCGTAACACGCATCGTATACCCGCGTATCCAAAATGAACGTGCCAGCAATCAAAAGAACTTAATAGGTAAAGTCATTCAAATTGAGGTCCTTAACGGATGCGGGGTACAGGGATTAGCTAACCGATTTACCAACAGGTTACGACAGGATGGTTTTGACGTGGTACACTCCGGCAATTTCGAAACATTTGACATCACACATTCCATGGTAATTGACCGTAGTGGTAACATGCAAAATGCCCGAAGAGTAGCACACGCGCTTGGAATCAATAAAAAAAATATCATTCAGGAGATATCACCCAATTACTACCTTGATGCCACGGTCGTTATTGGATCCGATTACGAAAAGCTAAAATAAACGATTACTACATGACAAAAGAAAAAATAAATACAAGCACTCATTTAGAGACTAATTCATCGCCTATACCGGAGGAAACTCAAAACCTTTTAACAACAATAGAAAAAGCCCTGCTTGATAAAAAGGGTGAAGATATCATTAGATTAGACGTACGAGGCCTGACATCCTTAACCGATTATTTCATCGTTTGTCATGCCACAACAGATGTCCAGATCAAAGCTTTGGCGGATAGTGTAACTAAACAAACTCGTGAGTCAGTTGGCGAAAGTGTATGGAAAAAAGAAGGCCTGGACTCAAGACGGTGGGTGATACTCGATTATGTAAATGTAGTTGTTCATATCTTTAATAAAGAGTTACGGGAATTCTATAATTTGGAAAAGATGTGGAATGATGCTGTCATAACCCAAATCACTGAAGAAACATACCAATGAAAAACGGAGTATTCATATTACTCTGTTTACTAATAAGCTTTTCTGTTATAACAGCTTGTGGCCGTAAATCCAATGATACAAAGTCCCGGGCTATTGAAAACAATTCCGTTGACACTACAACGACTGCAACTGCCGCCGCAGATTCTGATTCGACTGATTCATCTCAAAATAAGGTTACATCAACGATGAAATCTATTACAGATGATTCCTTAACCAATCTGCATACTATTCAGTCGCCCAATACAACGAATATTATTATCCGCCAGGCATATATTAACTCCATTGAAAAAGTAACCTACAAAGACAAAAAAGTTCTTTTAATAAAAGGTGACTTACCCGATGGCTGCTGTCAGTTATATAATGTTCACAAAGCCATTGATGGTGATACGCTGAGCCTTTCTATCAAAACCTGGAAACAGAAAGATAAGATTTGTACACAGGCACTGAAACCATTCACATTTATTTATGACGGCCTGGGTTATTTCGAATATAAATCTGTTACCTATTACAAAATCGATGGTAAAATAAAAGCTTTTTAGCATACGATTCTCTCATTCAATAAATTACAAGCCCGGCTAAAGCGGGCTTTTTTATTTTATATCATTAGTTAAGGATGAGAGAAGCCATGAAAAGAGTATTAATTACCGAACCCATTATAAAAGATGTCATAAATTTTTTAAAAAAATATTACCAGGTGGATGTTACTCCCCGCGGTCGGTTTCATACCGAAGACGATGTCTTAGATATAATAGGTGATTACGACGCCATTTTAACCATGCTCTCGGTCCCTGTAACAGAAAAGGTTCTGAAGGCCGGTAAGAATCTTAAAATCATCGCTAATCATGCCGTTGGTTATAATAATATTGATGTGAAAGCGGCTACAAAGCTTGGTATTAAAGTAGCGAATACCCCTGATGTGTTGACTGAAGCAAGTGCCGATGGAACATTTGCCCTCATTCTGGCAGCGGCACGCCGTCTTTGTGAGGCCCAGGATTTTTTACGTGCCAATAAATTCGACGGTTGGGACCCACTCGGTTTTCTGGGAATGGAGCTCAACGGGAAAAATCTTGGTATACTCGGTATGGGACGAATAGGCAGGGCTGTGGCCCGCCGCGCCAATGGATTCGGCCTGAATATACATTATCATAATCGTCAACGCGTTGAAGATGTAATCGAGGATGAACTGGGAGCTCACTATATGGATTCCGTGGAAGAATTGGCGAAAAACAGTGATATATTATCTCTTAACTGTCCCATGACAAAAGAAACATATCATATCATTAACCGTAAGATCTTAGATCTGATGCCGGAAAGTTCAATTCTGATCAACACCTCCCGCGGGCCTGTTATTGATGAGGCGGCGTTAGCTGATGCTCTTCATTCGGGGAATATAGGAGGAGCTGGAATTGATGTCTTCGAAGAAGAGCCAAAAGTACATCCCGGGCTTCTGACAGCTCCGAATTGTATTCTGGTTCCGCACATCGCAAGTGCTACCCGGGAGACCCGTAATGCCATGGGAATGCTGGCTGCCAAAGCTATACATGGCATATTAAATGGCAAAGGATATGATGATATCCCCAATTTAATTAATTGATATCATTTCCTGATTCAAAATAAAACAATTGTTATTTATCCCCGGGGGGATGCTATTTTAAGTAATATTTTGGTATTATTGCGCTTCTTTCATTCAACCAATTAAAAGTGAATCATATTTCAATAACCAACAATCTTACTTTTAGTGAACGGCTGGCAAAAGAATCGAAATCGATGTTGTTGCTTGGAGCTCCGGTAATTGCAAGCCAATTGTTACAGATGTCGATGGGATTCGTTGACACCATTATGGCCGGTCATTTGAATCCCACAGCACTTGCTGCCGTAGCCATCGGCGCTGCCATAATGAATCCTTTGATTGTCATGATAATCGGCGTTCTGATGGCAGCGAGTCCAATTATCGCCCAGGTATTTGGAGCCAGGAAGCTTCACAAGATTGGTAAAAATGTACGTCAGGCACTTTGGTTAAGTCAGTTTCTCGGTATTCCGGTCTTCTTCCTCTTGCGACATATGGAATGGTTGATGGGAATAATGCATGTTGATCCAAATCTGATACCTGTCACCCAGGGTTATCTTGACGCCATTTCATGGGGTGTTCCTGCAATCGGGGCATATCTTGTGTTGCGCTTTTTTAATGAAGCCATCGGTGCCACAAAACCGGGGATGTATTTTGCCTTACTTGGAGTATTTTTCAATATCACCGGTAATTATGTGTTTATGTACGGTAAACTCGGATTTCCGGCATTGGGAGCTGTTGGTATCGGGCTCTCGAGTGCTATAGTTGGCTGGGTTATGTTTATAGGGATTTTGATCTATTCCGCAACTAAAAAAAGTTATAAACGATTCCATATCTTCCATAACATCCACTTACCTGAATGGGAATACATGAGAGAGCTGTTGTACGTAGGTGTACCTAATGGCATCAGCACATTTCTTGAAGTGAGTATGTTTGCCCTGGTAGCATTATTCATCGGTTCACTCGGAACGGACGCTGTAGCGGGTCATCAAATTGCTATTAATGTGGCTTCCATAACATTTATGATTCCTCTTGGTTTATCTACAGCCATAACTGTCAGAGTAGGTCAGGCTATCGGCCGGAATAACATTCATGCCGCACGTTTTTCCGGATTTACCGGAATAGCGTTGAGCGCAGGTATCATGGCCTGTATGGCTCTGCTTCTTTTTCTGTTCCCCCGTTTTATAACAAATATCTATACTCATAGTACTCATGTACAGGATATTGCCGTTTACCTGCTTCAATTTGCTGCCATCTTTCAAATATCCGATGGCTTGCAAGTCAGTGGCATCGGTGCCCTCAGGGGTTTAAAAGACACACGAATACCTATGTTTGTAAATATCATCGCGTATTGGGCAATCGGACTCACTACAGGTTACTATTTCGGCCTTATCCAACACTATGGACCACAAGGCTTCTGGATCGGATTAATCGCCGGCCTCACATCAGCTGCTCTCCTTCATAATTCCCGTTTTCTCTACCTGACACATCGGCTACTGAATAAGGATAAAACGGTTAATTAAGCAATCATAAGAGTCGGTTGAACGCAGCACTTATAATTCTGGTTTAAGCTCATAAAGGCGGAACATTACGGTTCTTCACATCCGTCATTTTATACATTAACATAACCATACCAGAAGTCATGCCAGTCTATATTCATCAAATTGAGACGGGAGTACCGGAAACCGCTTATGATCAGGATTACATCCGGGATTTCATGAAAGAGCATGTCAGTGATAACGAACTGACAAAACGAATTATTCACCGGATCTACTCACAATCGGGAATCGATCAACGACATACCGTTATTAAAGATTTTGATAATGATATGCCGGTCCCTGATTTTTTTGAATCGATCAACGGTTCGCTTTCAATGCCATCGACTAAACACCGTAATGAATTATATATTCGTGAGGCGAAAAAATTATATATCGACATAGCCCGCAGGACTATCGATAATTGCAGGCATATAGACTATAAGGATATTACTCATGTGATCACTGTCTCCTGCACCGGATTTTTTGCGCCCGGTCCCGATTATTTTATTGTCAAAGAATTGAACCTTTCTCCGAATACCCACCGATTTCACCTGGGATTTATGGGTTGCTATGCAACGTTTCCGGCTTTAAAAATGGCAAAAAGCATTTGTGAGTCTGATCCCAGTGCCAATGTCCTGATCGTATCACTCGAGTTATGTACCCTGCACCTTCAATTCAGGGAAGAGTCCGATTTTCTGATATCCGCTTCATTATTTGCGGATGGCGGTGGCGGGATGATGGTGAGTGCCCGTATTCCGGAAACATCTTCAGGTATTTTCGAGATGAACGATTTTACAACAACTGTGGCTCCCTCCGGCGAGGAAGATATGGCCTGGACTATAGGTAACAACGGTTTTGATATGAAACTGTCGACCTATGTGCCGAAAATAATCGGTGAGAATATCACAAGTATTGTAGATCCGTTTTTTAATGCACACAAGATGGATAAAAATGATATTGACTATTGGGCAATACACCCCGGAGGACGCGCTATAGTCGATAATGTTCAGAAAAGTCTGAATCTGACCGGGGAGCAGACCGCGGCCTCAAGAGAAGTTTTGAGAGATTTTGGTAATATGAGCAGTGCTACGATTATTTTTGTCCTGAAAAATCTCCTGAGTAAACCTTCTGCTCACGAAAATGAAAATGTCTATGCTATGGCATTTGGGCCCGGATTAACAATTGAAAGCGGCCTTTTAACAAAAAACCCTGTACTTGATTGATATTATGCCTCTTTTATTGACTAAACGTGATACATCAGTAATCGAATGGATGGATAAACCTGATTGTGACAGGGATATGCTTTTTGCCACTTATCGTCATTTCAGCCTCCTCAATCGGATACTTTCACGCTGGAGGCGAATCTATCAAACACATATAAAACCGGAGCTGAAGAAAGGTCAAACGTATTCACTTCTTGATATAGGGTTCGGCGGCGCAGATATTATACGATATCTCTACAGATGGGCCAAAGCAGATGATTTTAACTTTCTTATTACAGGAATTGAAACGGATTCGAGAGCATTGGAATATGTACAACAGCAATCCTGGCCGGCTAATTTTCATTTTGAAAATATTTCATTATCTGAAATAGTCGATGATAACAGAACCTATGATTATGTTATTTCCAATCATTTGATGCATCATCTTTCAAGAGAAGAAATAACACAGTTACTCACTGATTCTGTAAAAATTTGCAGGGGCCGTGTTTTGTTTAATGATATAGAACGAAGTGACATCGCTTATTTTCTGTTCAAAGTTTTAACGAAGCCCTTTTTCAGAAATTCTTTTATCTCGGATGACGGTCAGTTATCCATACAGAGAAGTTTCACTCTTCAGGAAATGCAGAATCTTATCCCCCCCGGGTGGCAAGTGCATCATTTGAAGCCTTATCGATTGGTGCTGGAATACAAAAATACGGTTAAGTGAGCAACACTATTGAAACAGAGATATTGATATCCGGAGGAGGTGCTGTCGGACTTTTTCTTGGTCTCAGATTGCAGCAACTCGGTTTCGATACGTTAATTATTGAGCGCAATATCGAACGATCAACACACTCCCGTTCCATTGGAATACATCCGCCGTCTTTAGAATATCTTGAGAAGATGGGAATCGTTGATTCATTTATCGAACAGGGCCTTCACGTTCACAAGGGATTAGCCATCGGAGATGATGGAATACTTGGCGAACTTGATTTTTCATCCTGCCCGCCGCCATATCCGTTTGTCCTGACTTTGCCCCAATATCAAACAGAAATCCTATTAGAAGGTTATCTGGAACAGCATTATCCCGGTTCCCTTAAAAAAGGATCTAAACTGATTGCATTCATAGATTCAGAATCAGGTATCAAGGTTGAAATACAAAACTATGATGACACAGAATCGGAGATCAATGCACAATACCTGATCGGATGTGATGGTAAAAACAGTACCGTACGAAAACAATTAAAAATAAACTTCAACGGCGGTTCTTACCCTGATACCTTCATTATGGGTGATTTTGAAGATACAACGAATTTCGAAACCGCTGCCGCTATATACCTGCAAAGCAAAGGATTAATAGAGTCCTTTCCACTTCCTGATAATAAGCGTCGATGGGTCATTCGTACACCGGAATACATCTCGTCACCTTCTCCGGAACACTTGATAAGCAACATAGAATCACGAACGGATTTTACTATACCGGTAGAAACAAACTCCATGATCAGCTCTTTTGGCGTTCAGCATTACCTGGTTGATTCGTTTGGCCGCGACAGGACGGGAATTATTGGAGACGCGGCCCACATCGTGAGTCCTTTTGGCGGACAGGGTATGAACCTGGGTTGGATGGATGCATGGGAACTCAGCAATACATTACTATCTCAGAAAAAAAGTAAATCAGGAAACTTCCCATGGAAATCATTTTCAGTCAAACGCCGGATGGCGGCATGGCAGGCTATAAAACGTGCTGAGTTTAACATGAGCATGGGAAGGGAACATTATTACCAGGCTGTCAATGAAATGTTTATCAAATCATTGCTTCATCTGCCTACGAAATGGATCCTGCCCCGATTATTTACGATGCGCTGGCTGTGATTATCTTACTCAGGCACATTTGACACATTTTGTCGTATGCGGCATGAACTTCAATCGGCCGAAAGGGATGTCCTCACCGCAGCGCATACATTTCCCAAAGTTTTTATCATTCATTCGTTCCAATGCCCTTTCCAGTTTTTTCAATTTTTTCTGTTGATTTCGCAGTGCGGCATCATTAATGGTTTTATTATTAATGGCATCCATCCGGGATATACGGCCTATTGCGTTATCGGGAGACACCGGACGAGTCATTTCAATTAATATTTTCAACTCCTCTTGTGTACTACTTATCTGTTCTGTAATAATATCACGAAGTCCGTCTCTTTCTTTGTCAGTCATGATTCAGATTTAAAATTAATAGCATTTTGGATATTCATTGACATCACTGTGTAACATATGCCGGTTTCTCCATAAGATACAATCTCCAGGAAAGTAAACTGGCAAAAATAATGATGGCTATAGCAACCAGTAAAATCTTTGTGACAGCGATATTATGATCCAGCAGCCATCCCATTAAAAACGGACTTATAGCCGTACTGAATACCATGAGCGACTGAAAGAGGCTTCGTACCGTTCCAATTGTCCGCACGCCATACAGTTCAGCATATAACGCCGACTTGATATTTCCACCTGTTCCCATGGTTATACCCACGAAAAACATATACACAAAAGCTGACCAATCACCCGGATGCCAATAAGCAAAGGCCAAAGCAATTCCGAAAGGAATAAGATAATACGGAAATATTCTTGTAGCTGTAAAACGGTCGATGACAGGGCCGCTCACAATAGTACCGATAACTCTTGATATGGCGTAACTGATAAAAGCGGTAGCAATAAGGCCGGCCGACCATCCGAGATCATGGGCAAATGATATTTGGTATAGAAACAGGCCCGTAATCAAAAAAGGAGGTAATAGCACCGGTAAAAACAGATAATAGAACCTGGAATCTTTAATTATATCCCGGTAATGCCATTCTTGTCCATTTTCATCAGCCGGCGCATCTTCCTGTTTGGGTGCTCTTCTGAAGCGATCGTCATGTAAAAGATAAATGGTTAGGGGAACGAGTAGTATCACTATGAAAAGTGAGACGGATGCCCATACCCATCGCCATGCCAGTACCGATAGCAGGATCGTTATCAATCCCGGCAATATCCCTTCACCCAATGGAAAACCGAGGCTGGCTATACTCAGCGCTGTTCCCCTGTCGGCATCAAAATAACGTGACATAGCTGTTTGAGAGGCATGAGAACTCAGACCCTGTCCAAAAAAACGTACCAGTAACAAACCTAAGCCCAATACCAGCCAAAACCATGACAGTGAGAGCAGTAAACTTCCGCATATTAATCCACCTGCGATGAATAAACCATATGTCTTCAAGGGCATGCGGTCGATCCATCGCCCGAAATAAGACAGGTTAATTGCACTTAATAGGGTTATTCCGGCGTATAAAGTTCCGAAACCCGTTTTTGTAAGATGGAAATTATGAATAATTACAGGTACAAAAAGGGAAATGAAAAAGGTCTGTCCGAAACTGGAGAAAAATGTAATGATCAGTCCGTACAGAAGTATCTTCCATTCCTTTTTAAACAGTTGGATATAGCGATTCAATGGAGGTTGTATGTTATTGGGATTTTATTTTAATCGGGCAAACTAATTGTTTATTAACCCATCTGCAATTTTCTTGTCTGACAAAAATCGCTTCCAATTCCCAAATGATATTTTCCCCTTTCACATCCCATACATGACGGCACACTCACCCAAATCCGGTGGGCCCCACTTTTAGGAAGTGGTGTTCACCTATTTTGGCTTCTTGCTGGTATATATGGGCGCCACCCTCATCGGGTGGAGCCCAATACTTTATCTAATGAATGGTTGATTTTATATGTGCCCACTTTTGGAAAAAATGATCTGCTTTATTCTTCAAATCATGGTACGTTTCTAACTGCGCCTGAGTTGGAGCATCATCGGTTGTTTGAATTCCATTAAGAAGTCCGCTTAGGGCACCGCTTAAAGAACTCAAATTCGGATCCCCTTGTTGAGCGATCTCGTTCAATTCAACCTTTTGTGAACCGGAAAGCCGGTTATCACTGTTCTTGATTACCTTTATGATGTCCTGATACGTTGTCACCGTTCTATTAAGTAAAGCATCAATATTTCGTGAAAGCTCGAATTGTTTTTGTAACGCTTCATGACCAACATCTACTCGCGGATCCATTTTTACATCCAGATTCTGTGTTTTTGTTTGTCCATCCGCTATTAATTTTACTGTGTAGGTACCCGGCAGCACCATTGGTCCACGTGGTTCCGCAACCGTACCCTTCCCGGCAATAGCCGCAATACTGAAACTATAACTCAAAGCTTTAGGACGATTATAACGGAGATCCCATACAAACCTATTCATACCGGCATGATCGGGTAATCGTACAGGTTTTGGCAACCATTCCCTATCGAAATATGTTTTCCCGGCAGGAACTTCATAAGTCCTTTGACTTGAATAGGTTCGAACTACATTACCCTTTTGATCAAGGATCTCAAGCCTGACCGGCCCACTTGGCTTTGAATTAAAATAATAATCGATAACAGCTCCGGACGGGGGGTTTTTACCATGTGGTATCTCCGGCGGTAACGGGGTATCATGACTTTCATCTCTTCGTAATCGAATGGCCGTTGCCGGCTGATATAAATGAAGGCTGGAATCGAGTATTTTCTGATTCATTTGGCGTAAAGGCGAAAGGTCATCCAACACCCAAAATGCACGTCCATGTGTTGCTGCTATCAAATCATTATCGTGAACTGCCAGGTCACGAACTGAAGCCTTTGGCAAATTCATCTGAAGTGATTGCCAGTGATCTCCATTGTCAAATGAGACATAAACACCTGTTTCGGTACCTGCATAAAGTAACCCCGGGCGTTTAGGATCTTCCCGTACAGCCCGGACAAATGATCCATCCGGAATTCCTTTGTTTATAAGAGTCCAATGTTCTCCATTATCCTCAGTTCGATAAATATACGGATGAAAATCATCGAGGCGGTGACGATCAACCGCGATATAAGCGGTCTTCCCTTTAAAAGGAGAAGCTTCGACAAGACTTATTTTACTCCATGGTTTTAAATCATCAGGCGTAACATTGTTCCAGTGTTGGCCACCATCGGTCGTTACCCACACAAAACCATCATCTGTTCCAGCCCATATGGTTCCCTCATGAATGGGAGATGGAGCAACGGAATAGATCACGCCATACCCTTTTTGTGCCGCGTTTTCAACCGTTGGTTTCTCATCTGATTTAATACCTTTCTTATATCCCGTAAGATCCGGACTCACTACTTTCCAGCTGTGCCCGCCGTCACGTGTTCTCAGTAATACCTGTGCCCCCAGATACAGTGATTTCTTATCGATGGGATCGAAAACGATAGGTGAGGTCCACGTAAACCGGTATTTCCGGTTATAGATAGGTGGCATTGGCCAGGTACTTACAGGCACCGGTGAAATATCCTGACGCTGACCCGTCTTCTTGTTAAACCGATAGATTCCCCCATAGGTATTACCACCATATATGATGTTGGCATTTTTCGGATCAACCGCCAGGTAACCACTCTCCCCGGCTTCTACCGAAAACCAGTCACGGAACGTAATTTCACCATAATCACTTCTGCTTGCTATACCGACAGTACCGGCATCCTGCTGCGCGCCGTAAATATGAAAGGGGAAAGCATTATCCGTGGTCACATGGTAAAATTGTGCCGTCGGCTGATTATACCAGCTGCTCCATGTATTCCCGTCATCCAGACTTATCGTCGTACCCTGATCGGCCCCTATTATCATATGATGATCATTTTGGGGATCGATCCAGACATAATGATAATCATCACCGCCCGGGGACCCTTTAATGGCTTTAAAAGTATGGCCGCCATCCTTAGAACGCATTACCGACCGGTTCGGAATATAAACGATATCCGGATTTTGTGGATCTGCAAAGACGCGGCCGAAATACCACATCCGGGTATTGATCCGTGAATCCTGGCTTACTAAAGACCAGATTTTGCCCCCGTCATCTGACCGGTACAGGCCGGGTTTCTTATTTGATTGAACGAGTGCATATACCCGTTCACCTTTTGTTGTTCTTACAACAGAAACGCCAATACGTCCTACCTTCCCTGACGGAAATCCATTCCCTTTGATCTCTTTCCAGGTCATGCCGCCATCTACAGATTTATATAATCCACTTCCCGGCCCTTGCACCGGAGGATATTGACTCCATGCCGGGCGATGCGCATTCCACATTGTGGCAAAGACAATGCTCGGATTTTGTGAGTCCATGGCAAGATCAACAGCACCGATATCCGGACCTTTGTACAACACCTTTTTCCAGGTCCTGCCCCCATCCGTGCTTCGAAAGACGCCTCGTTCCTTATTAGCGTTGTACCCATGTCCCAAAGCAGCGACAAGTACTATATCCGGATTATCCGGATTTACAACGATTTTACCAATGTGTCGCGTATCTTTCAAACCCATAAACTTCCAGTGCTTTCCACCATCAGTCGATTTATAGACTCCTGTGCCATATGTCATGTCAGACCGCATGTCCGATTCGCCTGTTCCCACATAAATAACAGATGGATCGGAATGAGCAACAGCAATGGCACCGATCGAGGCTATTTTGGCATTATCTGTGATATTATTCCATGTTTGTCCGGCGTTGCCAGTTTTCCATACACCACCATCAACCGAACCAAAATAATATGTTGTCGGGTGGCCGGGAACCCCTGTTGCAGCTAATGCGCGTCCCGCCCTGAATGGTCCAACAAGCCTCCAATTCATAGCTGCATAAGCTCTTTGAGGAACCGAGGACAGATCCTGATTCTGCTGTGCACAGACCTTTTGACCTACCCCGAAAAAAGAAAAGACGATTAAAAGTATGGCTGTCGAAACATACCATCTTTTTGATGGAAAAAGTTGCTTGAGAAAGCCATTTACCTGTTGAAAAATTTTATTTATGTAGTTCATATCTGCCGTCATTATCGTGACTCCTTCCGGAAGAAGTAAAATGAGTTATATAGCCTGATTTAAGGACTAGAATTTAGTTATGTGAGAGAGAGAGAAAGCAGTAAAGATAAAAAACCCTGTGGATGGTATCGTATCACCCACAGGGTTTACAAATATTAACTAAGATTATTTTAAGGATGATTTCACATGCTGCCACTGTTGCAACAATTGTTCCAGCTCTTTGTTGTACTGATTGAAGACATCATGCTGACCCTGATTGGGTGCAGCATCAGCCCCCTCAACTTTAGTGGATAACATGGCCAAAATACCGGATACGGAAGACAGGTTGTTATCTCCCTTTTCAGCAATGTTTTTTAACCGGATCACTGTCGAAGAAGAAAGATTACTTTGTTTTTCACTAAGGATATCTTCAATCTCTTTATACGTTTCAACAGCTGTGTTCAATCGTTTGTTTATTAGCTGAGCAAAAGCAAGTTGGTCTTTCAGCGCTTTATTACTTACCTGAACTCTCGGATCAAGCTTAACCATAACGGGTTCGGTATAACTTTTACCGGCAACTGTAAGTGTTACTTTATAAGTACCGGGTAAAACCAGGGCTCCCTCAGGATTCTTTGGGGTATGATCTTCCCAGACCCCGGCAATTGAGTAATCATAATGCAGTGCCTGAGGACGTGTATACCGTAAATCCCAGACAAAACGATGCATTCCGGGTTTGGCCGAAAGATGCTCGGGAGACCCTAACCATCCTTTTTGAAAATAGCGGAATGCCGGAAGATTCTCATTCTGATTGGCACTCGAATACTTCCGCACCAAATTACCTTCCGCATCTTTAATAGTTATGGTTACCGGCCCCTGTGCTGAGCCATTCAAATAATAATCAATGACAGCTCCTGCCGGTGGATTTTGTCCAAGCGGTGTTGACGGTGGTGGTGGAGTATCTTTATTTTCATCGCCGCGAAGCCTTATGGCGACAGCCGGTTTAAACAAATGATTCGAGTTCACCCCGGAATTAGCGGCTAACTCGCGAAGCGGCTCCAGGTCGTCCATCACCCAAAAACCACGTCCTTGTGTACCGGCAACGAGATCACCATCATGAATTTTGAGATCCCGAACCCAGGTAGTTGGGAAATTCATGGTAAGCGGTTCCCAATTGGCACCGTCATTAAATGATACATAAACGCTTCTGTCCGTTCCGGAAAACAGCAGCCCTTCTTGTTTGGGGTCAGCGCGAACAACAGTTGAGTACTCGTCCATAGGTAAACCATTATCGATGATTGTCCAATGTTCGCCGCCATCCGTTGTCTTCAAAATCATAGGCTTGAATTTACCGATACGATGAAGATCCACGGCAACATATGCAGTTTTGGTATCAAAATGAGATGGCGAAATCGCATCTATTCTACCCCACGCCGGAATTGAAGGTGGAGTTACATTATGCCATGTTTTCCCGGCGTCGGTAGTAAGTTGAATCAACCCGTCGTCAGTTCCAATCCATATTTCATTTTCTTTTATCGGCGATGGTGCTATCGTATAAATTACGCCAAACCCATTTTCTTTTGCCTGATCAAGTGTTGGATTTTTAAGCTTGTGATCTTCTTTCTTACCTGTTAAATCGGGACTAATGATATCCCAGTGGTCACCGTTGTCAGTTGACTTAAACAGGTATTGAGAACCGAAATACATCGGATGTGATCCTAATTTTGAGAACTCCAGTGGCGTGATCCAGGTATAACGATATTTCACTCCGGGAGGATACGCCCCGTAACTGGAAATAGGCCATGGTGAAACATTTGCCACCTGGCGTGTAACTTCATCGAAACGAGATATATGTCCGCCTAAACCACTGCCAAAAACCATATCCGGATTTCCGGGTTTGGGTACCATATAATCACGTTCATCACCGCCAACCGGGTGCCAGTCGCGTTCTTCAATAACACCGTACGGACCCCTGTTTGCAATTTCTACCGTACCATTATCCTGCTGGCCACTGTAAATATGATATGGAAATTGGTTATCCAGGGCGATATGATAAAACTGTCCTGTTGGCTGATTGTACCAACTCGACCAGAATTTGCCGCCGTCAACCGTAACAGCTGCTCCCTGATCAGCACCGGTGATCATATGTGTCGGATCATTTGGATTGATCCACAGGAAGTGATAATCATCTCCGCCTGGAGCACCTTTCACAATCTTAAAAGTATGTCCGCCATCCATCGATCTTCTGATAGAGCGGCCCATTACATACACTTCATCCGGATTTTTCGGTGAAACAGTAACACGACTGAAATAAGAGTTAGCCAATGCACCATTGTTATTGATAAAATTCCAGCTTTGTCCACCATTATCAGAACGATAAAGTCCGTTTTTACCATTTTTTGCAATAATTGTAGCATATACTCTTTGTCCATTACTGCCACGTGCTACCCCTAAGCCAATGCGGCCTAAATCGCTATCAGGCAATCCATGACCGGATAAACGTGTCCAGTGTTCGCCACCGTCTGTACTTTTATATATTCCCGAACCCGGACCAATTTTAGGTTGAAAATAATCGAGCCAGGGATGAATTCTCATTTGCCATAAAGCGGCATATACAACAGACGGATGTCCCGGATCCCAGGCAAGATCAACGGCTCCGGATTTATCGTTTTCATAGAGTACCTGTTTCCAGTGTTTTCCGCCATCGGTCGTTAGAAAAACACCGCGTTGTTTATTCGTGTCATAAACATGTCCCAGTGCGGCAACCAACACTCTGTTGGGATCCTTCGGATCAATGAGGATACGTCCGATATGACGCGTATCTTTGAGTCCGACATTGGTCCAGGTCTTACCACCATCAGCTGAGCGATAGACACCGTTACCCGCCATGTTATCATACCGTGTTGTTACCTGTCCGGTTCCGGCATAAATGATACTTGGATTCGAAGGTGCTACATCGAGAGCTCCTATGGCAGATGCTGTTTTATGCTGCATTAGCCCTTCCCAAGTCCTTCCGGCGTTATTCGTCTTCCAAACACCACCACCGGCAGCTCCGAAGTAAAATGTATTGGGTTTTCCCGGTACTCCAACGGCAACAGTAGCCCATCCGGCCCGATATGGCCCGACAAAACGCCAGCGCATACCCTGATAAGCTTTTCCGGGTACAACGGATTCTGGTTTCTGTTTCGTTTTGTTACCCGAAACAGGTGCTTGCGCTCCTGCCGATAAAAATGGCAGGACAATCATTAACATACTGATGATAGATGTTCGCATCATTATTGTTGTTTTCTAACTGATTTAAGTTTTTTTGTTTTAAATAAATATGTGTTCGGTAAAATTCTATCAGCAATTAGCACAACGGGTTTTATCTCTTCCATAATATTATTAGATGCTTTCAACGAAGGGAATCTAACCGATTGTGCATCTTTTACTACATTTGATATTCTTCGTAAAGACAATGATATACGTTCGGAATAATTGCAGGAAACTATAACAGGTGAGCGGGATATGTTCCTCGTACCCGGGTAATAATAACGTACCCGATCATAAAAATTAACAAGCCTTTTAAGCCAATATTCCATCAATATTATCCGGACCAATCAGTAGTAATATTAAGATACAGGAGGTTTCAGACACATTTTTTAGTTTGAAAACCTTACATAACTCACAACCTTGCATGAATTACTTAGATAAAGAGAACATCTCATATTATCAACCTATTATTTTATAAAGAAAGGATTGAAGTAATAATGGAGAAGTGAGAATCATTGTTGTCCGGTTAAATTTCAAATTCCTTAATAATCGCTATTTTATACGATATTAAGTTAGATTTTATCGAAACCTAACAAGAAAGCCCCCTCACCTTAGTTAAAGATTCAACCTGTATTCTATTTCGTTTTTGTGATCCACCCATAGACATCCATGCATCTTTGGACGATTCCGGCCTTAGAAAAACAGGCGTTACGAATCCGGTGGAATGCAGTGTTAATCCCGCATGCTTCCGGAATCATTAATGAAAAGTTACGAGACGAATGAGTGAGGGTAATGAGATTCTTGTCTCATTGAAACCATTGGGCAAAGTATTTCCCAAGACAACAATAAGTGAGAATAGAGAATTCAGGATTCGGAAACTTATAAACTTTTTAATTGAACAGATTTACCTCTGCAAAAAAATCCGCAAAGATTTAAGACTTTGCGTATTTAGTTTATAAATGTACTCGTAACTTGAAACTAACTCAACGCTTGTATGCCTAAGACTGTCTTAGTAGAATAACGAATCTTTCTAATCAATATATTAAAGCATCCCTTATTCCTTTTTTTGACTACATAGTCATGCACGAATCACAGAACCGGAACAACTCCTTAAAGTGCTTCGTCGTGTTGACTCAGATCCAGGCCCAGCATTTCCTCTTCTGCAGATACACGTAATGGTGTAATTGAATCGGTTATTTTGAGCAGTAACCAGGTAACAATTACGATGTATATTGAAACGCCGATCATGGCAACCAATTGTACCAGGAAAAGGTGAATATGACCAAAGATCAATCCGTTTCCCGTGGTATTAGAAGGGTTAATGGCCTGATGAGCAAATACACCCGTAAGCAGCATTCCCACCATACCTCCAACACCATGACAAGGGAAGACATCAAGTGTATCATCTATGGAGGTTCTTGTTCGTAATTCGACCATCAGGTTACTTACAATACTACTCACAATACCTATTGTTAATGAAGCCGGTATCGATACATATCCGGCGGCCGGTGTGATAGCAACAAGTCCGACAACCGCACCGATACAAGTACCCATAGCGGATGGTTTACGTCCGCGTAACGCATCAAAAATAATCCAGGCGAATGCCGCTGCCGCTGAGGCACACATCGTTGTTGCCAGGGCTGTTGCAGCTATTTCATTTGCATGAAATGCGGAACCGGCGTTAAAACCGAACCAACCAAACCAAAGCAGGCCGGTGCCCAACATCACATAACTGATACGAGCCGGATTATGATTTGGCTCATGTCTTCTTTTTAAATAAAGAGCAGAAACTAAGGCAGCCCAGCCGGCACTCATATGAACAACGGTACCACCGGCGAAATCCAGTACACCCATACTGGCTAAAATACCATCAGGATGCCAGGTAGCATGGGCCAGCGGACAGTAAATAAAAATTGAAAATAGACTTATGAACAAGATATAACTGGTAAATCTGATCCTTTCAGCAAAAGCCCCGGTAATTAATGCCGGCGCTATGATGGCAAACTTCAATTGGAACATGGCAAACAATATAAGAGGGATCGTGGGGGCAGCAGACCAATGAGGACCGTTTAACACACCTTTCATCATGAAAAATGTAAAAGGATTACCGATTACACCGCCAATATCTTTACCAAAAGCCAGGCTGAAACCCACAACTACCCATAAAATGGTGATGATCGCCATACTTACGAAACTTTGCAGCATAGTCGACAACACATTCTTTTTATTGACCATACCCCCATAAAAGTAGGCAAGTCCGGGAGTCATAATGAGTACAAGGGCTGTTGAAATTAACATCCAGGCTGTGTCACCGGCGTCAACATGTTGCGCAGATATCCCAACATGAGGGAAACCCGGGAATATCAAACTTAAAATCACTACCAGCAATAAAAGGATAAAGGGCACCACTGCCAGCTTTCTCGTCATTGTCATGGCAATCTTATTTTTTAAAATTCGAAATAGCGTAATTGCCAAACAATCTAAACTTAATTTTGTTAATTACAAATTATTCTATACCTAAATATAATTACACCTCAACTCATAAAATATTACTAAATAAGACATAAATATTATTTTTCCTGTTTTTATTAGACAGAAAAGGGCTTCCAAAATGTATGTGTATTTAGAGATAAACATCTAAAAATGATCCCAAAAAAATATTCGATACATATATTTTTTTCATATGTAAGCTCTTTTCCAGGGGAAAACACAGATCGTAACAGTTATAAATAGAAAAGGGATCCCGAATATTAACGGGATCCCTATAACTAATAAAACCAACGTGAATTCGAGATAAGGAAATTATGGAACAAAAGTTTCAAATAAACTGATGACAATAGACCCTGTCTACCCGCAGGCAGACGAAGACGGAAGCTGTCCGGATGCTTTAATCTTTATTCATAGATAATCAAAAAGACAAATGAAACAACAGCTTGGCGTATAAACATGTTCATCATTTCTAAACGGCCACCGTCCACGGTCAAACATCTACCATCTGAAACCTTAATTGAATACTTATATCGAACTCAGGTTAAAATTAATAATTGAATCAGTTATATAACCGGTTCAATTACTTATTTATATTATCTGTTTTTTCTATAAAAGCAGCCACATTATCATGTAATTTCTTCAATGATGGAAGATGAACATAAACCATGTGGCCGGAATCATAGTATTTATACTCAATGTTTTGCGCCAGTTTAGCCGGTATTTGCAAATGATGCATTGCATATACGGCCGCATAAAACGGAGTAGCCAGATCAAAATAACCGGAATTTAACATGACATGTAATTTGGGATTGTATTTCATTGCCATTGCGAGATCGGGCATCACATTGGTAGCCTGATCCAGTTTTTTCCCTGCTCCCGGCGGCTGATGCAGGTAATTCCATGTTCTCCACAGTGAGATCTCCGGTTTATACTTCATCCCTTTGCCGTATTTCAGATCCTGGCGAATGTAATGATTAAACATGGAAACATAAGCTGAACTAATAGATGAAGCCTGTGGATCGTAATGAGATGCTTCGCTAAGCGGATCCATTGAATAACCGGAAAAACGCGTATCAAGTCTTCCCGTCGACATAGATTTATCACCCAGCAGTTCATGTTCGAATTGGCCTCCTGAAACACGTAAATTGGCTTTCATCAAATATTTCACAGGTAACCCTATATACTCATGCATTTTCTCGGCAACCTGCTTTTTCGTTGCGGCATCCAGCGTATATCCTTTTTGAAGAGCCTGGGTATACTCGTTCATGGCAAAGTTTTCCACTTCCTTCAGGAAAGGCTGCAGGTCAGCAGGACGATTCGGAAGTTTGTGATGATACCAGGCCGTTGCAGCATAGGTTGGCAAGGCGAGTTCATACGTGAGATCCATACCGGGATTCGCGGATGGATTATCATCGTTACTAATGTCGTAACTTAAAATCTGTGAAAGAAGAATCACCCCGTTTAAATCCACATCATGCTGTGTTTCAAGATATCGGGATAGAACGCCGGAACGTGTTGTTCCGTAACTCTCACCAAAAAGATATTTAGGTGAATTCCACCGGTCGTATTTCGATAAAAAGCTGGTGATAAATTGAGCAAATGCATGTCCGTCTTCATCCACACCATAAAAATCTTTCTTGGTCCCGGAGCCGACTATCCGGCTGAATCCGGTGCCGGGTGCATCAATAAAAACAAGATCGCTTGCATCGAGTAAACTGTATTGATTATTGACAAACTGATAGGGTGCCGGATTGGTGTGACTTGAATCGGCAACAACTATCCTCCGCGGTCCAAAAGATCCCATATGCAACCAGAGCGTTGAAGAACCGGGTCCTCCATTATAAAGGAAAGTTACCGGGCGGGCGGATTCATTGCTCACTCCTTCTTTCACATAAGCCACATAAAACATCCGGGCGGTCGTATCTCCTTTATCATTTTGTAAATAGATATTACCGGCTTCAGCCTTATAATTAATTTTATGTCCATTGACAGTTACGGAACCCGATGTTGTTTTATCAGCAGGCTTAACTATTGCTTTTTTTTCTTCTTTCTTTCCATGTTCCTGTGCAAATGAATTAACGGCTATAGCAGAAAACAGAAAGGCGAGTAGAAACACCGAATATCTTTTTAATAAACCTTTTTCCATAGAGAGACTCCTAACATTCAAATTAATCTTTATAACATCATATGTGTGATTGAACAGCTCGTAAGCTTTTCAGATCACACTTATTATTTTTGTGGTTACTAAACAGCCACGATTGTATATCCAACATATATAAAACACTACATGAAGGCTTTGTAAAGTTAATGTAATAATCCAGGAAACCGGATTAAATACTTTTACACATTCTTAAAAAAACGAAATCCCGCACATATGGCGGGATTTCTAAATTTTCAAGCATTTAAATGAATTAGGAAAAATAGCAAAACAGCCTGTTCCTAATTACTGAGATTATCTGTTTTCTCGATAAAACTCTTCACATTATCATGTAACCTTTTAAGTGATGGAATGTGTTGATACACCATATGTCCCGAGTGATAATACTCGCGTTGAATATGGGATTGTAAATTCTTAGGCAATGACATATGGTCGACCGTATAATCCGTTGCAAAAAACGGGGTTCCAAGATCAAAATATCCACTGTTTACAAGTACATGCAGATGTGGATTATATTTCATAGCCTGAACGAGATCGACAGCCACATTAGGGGATCCGGGCCATGCCTGACCTGCCGTGCGAACTCTGTGTTTCCAATCCCAGTGTCCACCGCCAAAAGGACGATAGTGCAATTTACGACCGTAATGTAAATCATTATGAACATAATGGTTGAACAGGGAAATATATGCTGAACTGAAAGCGGCACTGTGGGGATCATATTCACGTGTTTGACTCAGTGCATCCATGGTGGGTCCCGTATATCGTGCATCCAGGCGGCCGGTAGTTTTGTCACTGTCCGCTAATACTTCCTTTTCAAATTCGGCACCGGTTACCCGCATATTTGCTTTATCAAGATACGATTCGGGAAGTCCGGTGTACTGATGAAGCTTACTGATTATATTCGTTCTTGTTGCCGGATTTAAATTGTTCCCTTCGGCAAGAGCCTGAGCATAATCATGTAAAGCGAAATGTTCAACATCCTTCAACAGAGGTTCCAGCTTAGCCGGTTGATTGGGTAATTGATGATGATACCAGGCCACGGCTGTATAACTAGGCAGGAATAATTCATATGGAAGATCATAACCGGCGTTGAAACTGGCTGTATGAAAATCAAGAATGGATGAGAGCAAGATAGTACCATTAATATCCATATCCTGTCTCATTTCAAGATCTTTGGATAGCAAGGCCGCCCTTGTTGTTCCATAGCTTTCGCCAAAGATGTACTTGGGAGAATTCCACCGGTTGTTTTCCGATACAAATTTTCGAATAAATTGTGCAAATGAGTGAGCATCGGCATCCACACCGTAGAAATCATCAGGTTTACCGGCACCGCCTTTATCTTTACCGATAACACGACTGTAACCAGTACCAACAGCATCCACGAAAACCTCATCTGTCGCATCTAATAAGCTATATTGATTATTCAGTAATTCGTAGGGAGCGGCGGGTGTGTGGGTATGATCGTTCGTTTTAACTCTTTTCGGACCAAAAGCACCCATGTGTATCCAAACTGAAGCGGATCCCGGTCCGCCATTCCAGAAAAAGGTCACCGGACGATGTGTGGCGCTGACACCGTCTTTTGTGTATGCGATATAAAACATCCGGGCGGTGGTATCCCCTTTATCGTTTGTTAAAAAGATATTACCGGCAGTAGTTTTATAACTGATTTTGTGCCCTTCCACAGTAACAGAACCTTCAGTAACTTCAGTCTTCGGTTTAAAAATGTATTTTTTGCCTCTGTGTTTTTGAGCAAACGACTGTAACGGAATAACCGTCAACATCATGGTACAAATCAATAAATATAGTTTTGTAGAGCTGTTCTTCAGCATATTATAACTCCTTATTAGTTCTTTCATCAGTGTTTTACAGAATTAAACTTAACCCAGGATCTTATGATCTGATATAAGCGGGAATGGTGGATGCTGCTTAACACCAAATGAATACCTAAGCATAATCTGACTCAACAATACCACCAATCAGACGGAAAGTAACCAACAGTTATAATTGGCACAATTAACAAATGTCAAAAGATATTACGCCAGTAACGACAATTCGGTAAATCACAATTAGCTGCTTAGCCCTAACTGCTTAAAAGACATGCATTACATTCGTTTTTCCCCTTTTACAATTCAAATATACTTCGCTATCAGGCACAGAAAAAGTGAATGACAACTAACGAAATGGTAAAATCTCAACTTTGAAATTCAAAAATATTAAAAAGAGCAAACCTCTGTCATTCGTCAATTACCGTATTTTTAAAAAGCAGCAAGATTCTTTTACATTTTAAAAATTCCGGAAATTCAATTCTTATTATTATTAAGAATACGAACGATTGATCGATTTAACGGCGCTATCACTGTTGTATCTTCTTTGATGATAGCCCGATCGTACGTCATAAGACCATTTATTTCAACTTCAACATCGGTCAATTGAGTGTATACTGCTGCAGAAAGGCCTTTATGTAAGATCAATGGCTTCAGCTTTTCAATATGTTCTTTGTAAGCCTGCGTTAGATCTTTCCTGTTTTTATATCCGTGATAACTCCAGTTCTTTTGTTTCTTCCAGGTATGGCCGGGTATGGGTAAACCTAAACCACCAAATTCACCCAATACCGCTGCCCTGGCCTGTTCCGTGTCCGGTACGCCCGGGCCCGGATATTTATGCATATCAATAACATTACCGACACCATGATCTGTCCACCCACTGGCATCGTCAACCAGCCGGCTGTGATCCATTTTTTGTATTAAATGTACCACTCTTTTAGTATCAAATTGTCCCCATCCTTCGTTAAAGGGTACCCACATAATAATGCCGGGATGATTGTAAAGATTATGAATCATCGCTTTCAATTCCGTATCATAGTCTCTTGCCGATTGTGCCGATTTATGTTTTTCCGTGAGATCACCACTTGGCATATCCTGCCAAACCAAAAGGCCCAGTTTATCACACCAGTAATAATAACGGGCGGGTTCCACTTTAACATGCTTTCTGACCATATTGAAACCGAGCCCCTTCATCACTTCAACATCTTGTTTCAGGGCGTTATCTGAGGGTGCCGTATACAAACCACCCGGCCAGAATCCCTGGTCCAAAGGTCCGAATTCGAAAACAGGATGGTGATTGAGCATCATCCGTACGAACCCATGGCTATCTTTGCCTATACCAATGGAGCGCATTCCGAAATAACTGTTTACCTTATCCGCTAATTGTCCATTATGAACCAAATAAACTTTTAATTTATATAAAAAGGGATGTTCCGGAGACCATAATTTGGGCTTAGTAATATGCAGCGTAAACTCTTTACCTGTCGGCCCTTCTGATTGTGCAACTGTTTGATTTCCATCCATTGCTTCAGCTTTTATCGAATATCCAGCCGCATTCCCCCTTGTTTTAACAACCAGTTTTAATATACCCTCATCGATATCCGGTGTCATTTTCAATTTTTTTATGGAAACTTTTGGTACCGGTTCAAGCCAAACCGTTTGCCAGATACCAGTGGTAGATGTATACCATATGCCATGCGGTTTTTCCACTTGCTTCCCCCTTGGCTGATATCCGGCATCCCCCGGGTCCCAAACTTTAATGAGAATATCCTGCTTCCCCGTTTTGTTGAGCCATGGAGTGATGTCATAGGTAAAAGGATCATATCCCCCCTGATGAATACCCGCTTTGTGACCGTTAATCCAAAGTGTTGTTCTCCAGTCAACGGCCCCAAAATGGATCAAAATCTCTTTGTTCTGCCAATTTGAATTTATTTCGAAAGTTCGATGATACCAAAGCACGCTATCGGGCCCCACTGATTCTTTTACACCAGATAGTGCTGATTCAACCGGATATGGAACCAATATATTTCCATTATACGCTGACGGTTTACCGGTATTTACGGGACGAATGGCGTATTGCCATAATCCGTTCAGGTTTTCCCATATTTTACGTTTCATCTGTGGACGCGGGTATTCGTTATGGGCATCAACAGGTGTTACATTATTTGCCCAGCGGGAGAGGATCGGGTTCTTAACCGGTTTCCATTTTTTTGTCTGTGCCTTAGACTCTGTGAACAGAAATACATTCAATACAAACAATAATGATAATAGACGATAACCTTTATTCATGAGTATACCTTTTAATCATAATTTAGGTAACGATAATGTAAAACTTCGGAACTGACAAGCGACTTATATTTCTATTATACACAAAATTACCGTCCCAGAGCCCATCCGGGTAACTGGCCGAAATGCACACCGAATACGACCGTTACTAAGCCAAATACAGCAACGGTCAGGAGCAAAACAAATAACACGTTCAACCATAAACCGGCTTTTATCATTTGATTAATGGTAATCTTGCCACTACTGTAAACGATGGCATTAGGGGGTGTTGAAACCGGCAGCATAAACGCGCAACTTGCTGCCAATGCTGCAGGTACCGTTAAAAGCAACGGATTTTGATGGATGCCAATCGCAGCCGAAGCAAGTACGGGCAAAAAAGCCGCGGCCGTTCCGGTATTACTGGCCAGCTGTGTTAATATAATAGTCACTACAATGACAACCATGATCAATAACATAATCGGCCATTGACTCAAACCACCTACTACCTGGCCAATCCATTTAGCCAATCCTGATTCTTCAATACCTGCCGCAAGACTCAGTCCGCCGCCAAACAATAATAAAATACCCCATGGAATCTTTCGGGCATGATTCCAGTCTAAAAGGAATATGTTTTCTTTAAAATTTTCCGGAATAACGAATAATGATAAACCGGCTATTACAGCAACACCGGCATCAGAAAGCCCGTGAATATAATTCCCGATAAATGGACGAGTTATCCACAATAAAGCCGCTAAACAAAAAATTACAGCTACTTTCTTTTCGGCCCTGCTCATTTTACCCAATTTTTGCATTTCCATATGAAGGAATTCCCTGCCGCCCGGTAGTTCTTTCATTCGCACAGGAAAAGCAATTTTTGTCAATATCCAGTACATGATGGGTAATGATATGATCACAAGGGGTACACCAACTTTCATCCAGTCCCAGAAGCCTATTTCAAAATGAAAATTCTGATTGATCATGCCCACTAATAACGCATTGGGTGGCGTGCCGATAATGGTTCCCATCCCCCCAATGTTACAGGCAAACGCGATACTGAGTAACAAAACCACTTCAAAATTTTCAATTGAGGACTGCATGTCATCCGAGGCCGTTTCACTGGCAAGAACAACAACTGAGGTACCTATAGGGAGCATTAAGAGAGCTGTTGCCGTATTAC
Organism: Balneolales bacterium; assembly: GCA_035267045.1. GTDB lineage: Bacteria > Bacteroidota > Rhodothermia > Balneolales > DATFMH01 > DATFMH01. Next base: position 6,713 of record DATFMH010000157.1, on the reverse strand, counting down.
TGACCCACATACTCAGGAATGCCGAAGCAATAATGATACCCCATAAGATCCCGGAAGGTTTAGTACCCGTAAAATTAATGATGTTTAAAGCAATACGGCGGTGAAGATCCCATCTTTGCATAGCTGTGGCAATCAAAAAACCACCCATAAAAAGGAAAATCAATGGATTCGCATAAGGTTTCGTGGCATCTGCAATATTCATAACGCCCAATAATGGAAACAAAACAATTGGCAATAATGCCGTAGCCGACATGGGTATGGCCTCCGATAGCCACCAAACGGCCATCCAAATACCGACAGCGGCCGTTCTCCAACCGGTAATTGACAGACCGGCGGGTGATGGAAAAAGAATCATCAGAATAGCGAGGGCGGGCCCAAGAAAGAATGTTATTTTTTTCATGATCTCACGTACGTAATAAACATGTCAAATAATTATCTTTAATCAATTAATATACATGAAGTAATAGCATTCCATATTGTAAACAATTACAAGCAAACAGGGAAATCTAAAACAAGGCTTTATCTATTTTTCATTTAATCTAAATAAGTATCGATATTAAATTGTTGCCTTTTTAGTTATTTATAGTCTGAAAATTATTAATATTACTATGTTTTCAGCACGATACTCAACTATAGTAAACCCAAGCAGGAGGGATATGATGAAAGCAAAGGCAGGAATATTAGTATTGTTAGCCTTTTTGGTTTTCGGTTGTTCAAAGAAAGACCAGGGTTTGAAACCCGGTTCGGGATTCATCCAGGTGACAGGGGGAAAAGTTTGGTACAAGATTGTTGGCAGTGGTACTGAAACACCGTTATTAGTTTTACATGGAGGTCCCGGTGCACCGCATTACTATCTGAATCCTCTTGCCGGAGTTGCCCGGGATCGTCCTGTTATTTTTTATGATCAACTGGGATGCGGCCGATCGGATAAACCGCAGGATACCACGCTATGGACCATTCCAGGTTATGTACAACGATTGGGTGAAATCCGTAAAGATCTGGGACTAAGCCAGGTTATTTTATATGGACATTCCTGGGGAACAATTTTGGGAGCAGAATATATGTACACCAAACCCAAAGGAGTAAAAGGATTGGTTCTTGCAAGTCCTGCATTAAGTATACCTTTGTGGCAACAGGATGCTGATAGCCTGATCAAAACACTCCCGGACTCCCTTCAAAAAGCGATACATGAAAATGAGGCCGCGGGAACCACCGATTCACCAGCTTATCAACAGGCCATGCAGGTTTATTATAGTATGTATTTAATGAGAAGTGATGATCCGGAAGCACAGGCTGATTTAGACAGTACAATGAGTCAGATGGGTCAGGTTGTTTACGAATATATGGAAGGGCCGAGTGAATTTACCTTATCGGGCACACTTAAAGATTATGATAGTACGGAGGAACTTCATGAAATCACTATCCCTACCTTATTTACAGTCGGTGATCATGATGAAGCAGGTTTATCGACCGTAAAATATTATCAGAGTCTTGTGCCCAATTCCAAACTGGTGGTGTTTAAAAATGCCGGACATCTCACCATGCAGGATGATCCGCAGGAGACGGTTAAAGTACTCCGGGCTTTTTGTGATAGCGTTGATACATCTCAACAAATGTGAGAGCCTGTTATCCTTTTTTTATAATTGATTGAAAGTAAAAGGCTAAGATTAACATCCCGGCCTTTTATCTTTTTAACCGACTCGTACTTGATATAACAAAATTATTTTATATTATTATCGATAATCGTTAAATAAATAAATTAATAATGAGTCCATCCAGTTTACTCCATTCGTCATTAAAAGAACAAATTACCGAAATTCTCAAACAACGGATATTAACGGGGGAAATTAAACCCGGAGATCGTATTACGGAAATGCACCTGGCAAAAGAATTCGGAACAAGTCAGGCACCTGTACGAGAAGCATTACGGTCACTGGAATCGCAAGGGTTCCTGGAACATAAAACACACTCAGGAACAAGTGTTAGATCCCTCGAAAAAAAAGATATATTGGAGATTAATCAGATACGGGCGGCATTGGAGATTCAGGCTGTCACTGATGGGTTTACCAAACTTCAGGAACAGTTATATCAATTAGAGCAGATCATGGAAAATATTCAGAAATATGAAACGAGTGTAGAATATCTCAATAAGGTAAACCAATTCCATGAAACCGTCTTTAAAGCGTATAACAATAAAACCATGTGGGAAATGTGGGACTCGTTATCAATTCAAGTGCAAATAGCGTCTCCTGTTAAGCTGACAAATGAAATAATCGAACAGTCATCTTTTCACCTTAATTCTTTTCTGGAATCACTTAAAAAAGGAAATACCAGGAAAGCTGCCGATGAAATCAGAAACTATTATGGCTTATAAACAAAATTATAATTATTAACGATTATCGATAATAATACTATTTAATATAATTACACTACATAGATCAATTATAAATTTGTCCACCTTAAAAAAACCGCCTGAATACCGGAATGAATGAACTGTATTTGATGTCTAATAATTTATGAAGTAACGGAACACCAGGGTAGTAATTTAGTTCAATCTTAAAATAATATTTTTATTTATAGAATAGTTTTTATAAATCAATACATGATCTTATCCTGATTAGAACACTACAAGTCACAATTTTCACGAAAGTATAAACAAATAATTATTAAATGGATACACAAACAATAAAACAGAAAAAATGGTCCAAGGCCATGGTAGTTTATCACTGGTTAGCTGCCATTGTCATACTCGGACTTCTTCTAACCGGTATCTCACACATGTCAGTCCTTAATCCCCGGACGATAGCGGAAAATGCTGCGGCTATGGCCTCTCAACACGGAATTACATTAAGCCGTAACGCGTTACGAGCGGTAGGTGGAGCTGTTAACGGTGCGGTAATGAATATCCACTTTATTTTGGGCTACTCTCTGGCCACCCTGATAATATTCAGAATTATTCTCTTTTTTACAGGTGACCAGCGTGTTTTCAAAATGGCAAAAAAATCATTCACTCCGGGTATGAAAAAACATAAGCCCCTGGTAAATATCCTCTATCTTGCCCTTTATGCCGGTATTCTGACAATGGCAATTACCGGTCTTTCAATGAAATTTGGAGGATCGTTGGGAATATCCCATGAAACACATGAAGTTTTACAGGATATCCATGTTAGTGTCATGTACTGTATTCTTACTTTTGTTTTTGTCCATCTTATTGGAATATTCCGGGCTGAGAATACAGATCAACCAGGTGTAACTTCTTCTATGATGAGTGGTGTTGGCGAAGAGGATGAGGTAATGCTCAATTCCTAAATAATAATTTTATTAAGAAAAGGTCATTCGGGTTAATTATCCGGGATGACCTTTTTTATTTTGATATTGATATTGCCAGAATATTACATGTATTAAATTTATGAATTGATTTCATTGTCCGAATATGTTGTATCAATTGTTCAAAACAAATTGTTCATTGCTATTCAGATTGTCTACAGAATTGTTCTGTATAGTATTATGACAAATTTCTATAAATTTTCGATTCTGGAATAACTTGTATACTCTTTTCTCTTACTGATAGTATGGTTGTCATAATTCCGGAACTTAAAAGGGGTATTAATTATGAAAAGATTCGCCTGTTTATTAAGCTGTATTTTACTTCTCACTATAAACATAACTGCTCAAGCACAAACCTCCTATAAGGTAGTCAATAAAATACACCTCAAAGGAAATTCCTGGTGGGATTATCTTCATGTCAATCCTGAAACCGGCCATTTATATGTTTCGCACGGAACGCAAGTGCAAGTAGTTAATATTCATACCGGCGAATTGATCGGTACCATCCCACACACTAACGGTGTACATGGAGTTGCATTGGTACCAACATTGAATAAGGGTTTTATCAGTGATGGTGGTGATGCTACGGTTACTGTTTTCAATTTAAAGACGCTGAAGGTCGAAAATAAAATTCCGGTCACTGGAAAAGATCCGGACTGTATCTTATATGATTCTTATACCCAACGAGTTTTTACGTTTAACGGTCGGTCTGATAACGTTACGGTCATTGATGCCAAATCCAATAAGGTATTGGGAACAATTTCATTGGATGGAAACCCGGAATTCGCTGTTTCCGATGGTCACGGCCATATCTATGATAATATCGAAAGTCAAAGTGAGATAGCAGAAATAAATCCTGCTACCATGAAAATTGTTAAGAAATGGTCCATAGCACCCGGTAAGGGCCCGAGTGGCCTGGCAATTGACAAACAGCACCAGTTACTGTTCAGTGTTTGCCATAATAAGAAAATGGTCGTTTCGGATGCCGGGAAGGGAAAAGTTATCGATACGCTGCCGATCGGTGGGCACGTAGACGGCGCTTCCTACGATCCCGCATTAAAACGGGCATATAGTTCAAATGGTGTCGGTACTTTGACCGTAGTACAGGAGGTTAATCCTCATACATTTAAAGTGATCGGAAATTTCAAAACACAGGAAGGTGCCCGTACCAATACACTGGATACAAAAAACCACCATATTTATTTATCAACGGCATCTTTTCTGCCTGCGCCGAAACCAACCGCAAAACATCCCCATCCGCGTCCACGTCTTAAACCAGGTTCTTTCGTAGTGCTGGACGTGCAGCCTGTCAATTGAGTACCTGGAGTTAAAAAAGTGCCTGAAATTAAGGAACTAACGTTTCAGGGTGTATCGCAATCGGTTTTATGAATGAACCCAAAGGGTCAGTCTGTACATTCTGTACATTACGAGATCATCAATGTTAATTGATGATTGTTCTCCCTTTTGTGCTTTGGTGCTCTTTGCTTTCTTATCTCTATGCCCCAACATTATCCTGAAAGGGTTTCAAAGCCTCTTCCACGGTTTTTGTATTTTCAAACCAAGACACAATTTTCAGGATCACTTCATCAACGAGTACGTCGGGGCAGGAAGCGCCGGATGTCACAGCTACGGTTACAGGCTTGCCATCCGGTAACCAATCAGTTGTCGCCTTGATTTCTTTATCCCACTGACTGAAATGATGAATTTCTTTCTTTGAGTATAATTCGGATGCATCCCTGACGTGATAGGCAGGAAATTGTTGTTCGAGTAATTCGACAATATGCATGGTATTTGAAGAATTATAGCCTCCGACAACGAGGGCCACATCCGCCGCTTCTTCCATGAGCGCACGGGTAGCCGACTGATTTTCATTCGTGGCATAACAAAGCGTATCCGAAGTATCAGCAAAATGATCGGTGATCTCCTCTTCGCCATATTTTTCGACAGCCGCCTGCTTCAGTATATCCATGACCTGCTGTGTCTCTGTTGCCAGCATTGTAGTCTGATTGATCACACCGAAGCGCTGCATATCAGTGCGTGGATCAAACCCGGGAGTGCATTTCATGCCAAAGTGTTGACCAAATTCCTCAATAGGTTTTTTCCCGAGCATAAAATCGGCCAGGAGGCGCGCTTCTTCAATATTGAGGACAACTATAGTCGGGGCGATCCTGGAGCTGTGAGAGAAGGTCGCACGCGTTTCCTCGTGGCGATGCTTACCGTGTACGACAATGGCATAGCCTTTCTTGCCAAGTTGATTTCCCCGTTTCCAGACTTTCTCAACAAACGGACAGGTTGTATCGTAGGTGTATGGATCGATTCCCCGTTCTTCCAGTTCTGTTTGTATTTCAAGTGTGGTACCGAATGCCGGGACGATCACGATGTCATCAGGTTGCAGGGAATCGAGTGGAATATGATTCGTGCCATCGGTATCAAAAAGAAATTTTACTCCTTTTTTAGAAAGATCACGATTCACGTTTGGGTTGTGAATCATTTCACTCAACAGGTAAATATTATGACCCGGATTTTTTTCAATGGTTCGGTAAGCTATATCGATGGCATTCTGCACACCATAACAAAATCCGAAGTGACGGGGTATGAGAAAGCGAACAGGTCCAAAATCTAATACACTCGGTGTCAGATCTTTCTTGCGCGGGTCAAGTATCTGTTGCGACTCTTTGACGTTTCGGATAATCGGTGATTTATAAATTTCCGGAATATTAAATTTCTTTGCCATAAATAAAGATAACGTTATTTAAATCGTGATATTTGTAACGAACGTATGTGAAATCTATTTCTAATACAGTGACTCATTTTAAAGCAGTATCTAAATATAAGGATGAAAACCGGAGGAGGGAAACCGGAAGAAGGTTAGATCCTTACCGTTGATCAGGGCTTATGGCAAAACTACGGAAGGGGATCACCACGGACATGCGTCCTCGTGATGACAGTTGGGACGTTTTAAAATACAAGCAATATGGCACCGGCCTGTTGGCGTGTTAACCCACCCCTACACCCCTCCCAGGAGGGGGAATAAAAAAAAGGATCCTTTGGATTCTTTTTAGCACTTTTTCACTCAAATCTCCGGTCATTTATTAAACTTATGGTAAAACTACGGAAGGGGATCACCACGGACATTCGTCCTCGTGATGACAGTTGGGACGTTTTAAAATACAAGCAATATGGCACCGGCCTGTTGGCGTGTTAACCCACCCCTACGCCCCTCCCGGGAGGGGAATAAAAAAAAGGATTCTTTTTAGCACTGTTTCACTCAATTCTCCGGTCATTGATTAAACTTATGGCAAAACTACAGAAGGGGATCACCACGGACATGCGTCCTCGTGATGACAGTTGGGACGTTTTAAAATACAAGCAATAATGCACCGGCC
>DATFMH010000156.1:0-25187 GCA_035267045.1 Balneolales bacterium | reverse complement strand
ATCCAGGAGGATTTTTATCCCTTATCCGGATAAGGGGTAGTACCAATGATTTTAAGAAGTCCAGGGAAAGGAACCTGATGCTGTTTGAAAATGAACTGCCTGATATGTGAATGGTTGGAAGATAGTTGGAGGTGATTAATTAATTAGTATGAACTTTTCAATAGTTCAGATCATAATATTGATAATAAAAAAGGAATGGTTTTAGTGATTTTATTGAAAATGATCATATGTTGACTAATTAGTAATTAAAAATTGGAAAGGATATAGATATTCGAGAAGCCATTTAAAAAATATTCTTAAAAATTGAATCAATGAATAAAATATTGTAAGTAACATAAGTCATAAAGTTATCTGGTATAACCTCAAATAAAAGAGATAAACTTTTAAATAAGGATTGTTTTGACACAAAAATCTATTTAACATGCAAAAATAAGGTTTAAAATGGGAAATAATTCAATATCCAGGAAAGATGCTTTAAAAAAACTTGGAGGCCTGGCGTTAGGTTCGACTATACTACCCTCGTCAATCCTTCGAGCGAATCAGACAGATACTGAAGAAAAATCGTTTCCGAATATTATATCAAAACGATCGGGCAGTAAACCTAATATATTGTGGATTACTCTTGAAGGTGTACCTTTAAGAGTGCTAAGCTGCTACGGTAGTTCATTAATAGATACTCCGAATATTGATCGTATTGCAAGCCAGGGAATGCAATTCCAAAATGCATTTACCACAAATGCACTCTGTGCCCCGAGCCGGGCTTCATTGTTGACGGGAAAATATGATCATGAAAATGGAATGTTAACAAATCCCGGTGTCAACAGGCATAGAGGCAAGACACCGAGTGTATTTGATCCTCATCAGGAAACGTTCCCTAAGATCATGAGGAGAAATGGTTACCAAACGGGGATATGTGGTAAATGGCATTTGACAAATGAGCCAAATAAACCTTCTAATCCCGGCGTCGCAGGCTTCGATTATTTTGTATTTAAACGTTATGCCGGTGGACCGTATTACAGAGCCAAAGGATATTTGCAAAATCCTAAACTGGGAAGTACGAAAATTGTACATAAAGAATATCCGGGTTATATAACGGATAATTTTACAGATCTGGCGATCGAAGGAATGAAACAGTTTAAACAACCTTTTATGATGATGGTCCAGTACTTTAATGATCATCGTCCATTCCAGCCACCACATCAATATTCGCACTTGTATGATAACGTTCACATTCCGGAACCGAGTACCTTTTGGGATGATTATTCGATGCGTGCAGCGCCGGCACGGGAGGCGAAAATGAGGATTGAATATATGCCGGATTTTAATCCACCAAAAGATTTAACCGGACGTCAAAGAAAGCAGTGGAATTACCAACAATTTATGGGACATTTCCTTGGTGCTATGAAGTCTTTGGATGATAACATTGGCAGATTGTTAAATTATTTGGATGATAATGGTTTATCTGATAATACGATTGTAGCTTTAACGAGCGACCATGGCTTTTTCCTGGGAGAACATGGATGGTTCGATAAAAGGTTTATGTACGAACCGGCGATTCGTGTTCCATGGTTAATACATCATCCGGGTATCGATAACGCCGGAAGTAAAAATGATGCAATGGTTTTAAATATTGATAATGCACCAACGATACTGGATTTGGCCGGTTTAAAAGTACCCAATGATATGCAGGGTGTGAGCATGCTCCCACTAATTAACGGGCAAAAACCTGATAAATGGCGTGATTCATTTTATTACCACTATTATGAATTCGGTTCTCCTCACTGGGTTGTTCCTAATTATGGAATACGGACAGAGCGTTATAAACTAATCAGTTATTATACCATAAATGAATGGGAGTTATTTGATCTGAAGAAAGATCCGGATGAGATGGAAAGTCTTATCGAATGGAGCGGCTACAAAGTCCATCCAGATTATAAAGATATCCTGAATAATCTGGTTAAACAGTTGAAAGACCTGCGCCAGAAGTATAATGATAAGACAGGTCAACCGGTACGTTTCTGGCCAACGGGAACGTATGATTGATTGAGGTGCTTAATTATTTATTATAAATAAATTTGAATTTGATTTAAGGCATAAAGTGAAAAAGTTGCAAAGTGCATGGTGCATAGAGCATAGCGATATTTGTTTACTGCTATGTAACAGGCTCCATGTGTTTTGCTGAAATTTGTTGCTAATTATAAAATCATTCAGCTCACTTTATATAAAGTACGGGATTGATGTAAACAAACGTGACTGTAGGCAGATCCTCCTTTCCCACGTGAAGGGGCAGAGCCCCATCACGAGATAGAAGGTCTCCATATGTAATGGGTTATATTAAGTAACTAAGTAGATTAAGCTAATAAGAGTCACTTAATAAACTTACTACTCTTAATAACTCAATAACTTAAGAGCTAAGATGTCGCAAAATACTTTCCTGCGACATCTTAGTTATATAATGTCTTCGTATCTTTAACTAGTCTTGCCTATTTACTCAAATAAAGATTCTTGAACTCGAACGGTTTCTTGAAATGCTCGTCGTTGAAATCTTTCATGAAGTAAATGGTCTCACCGGTTGATTTCATCTCCGGTCCCAGTTCTTTTTTGACTTCAGGAAATTTATCAAACGGGAAGATCGGTTCTTTAACCGCGTAACAATCCAGCTTCGATTCCAGATCGAATTCTTTAAGTTTGGCTCCCAGCATCACTTTTGTACCGACAGCCGAACCGGGAACGCCGGTTGCTTTGGCAAGAAACGGTATCGTCCGGGTGGCACGTGGATTGGCCTCAAGAACATACACATTCTCACCCTGAACGGCATATTGCACATTCAGGAAACCAAGAATGTTCATGGCTTTTGCCATGCGGAGCTGATAGTCTTTGATAATATCAATCACTTTATCCGAAAGGGTATAAGGTGGAATCACGGCTGTCGAATCACCTGAGTGTACACCGGCCGGTTCTATATGCTGCATGATTCCGTTGATGTGCAATTCATCACCATCATACGTGGAATCGACATCGACCTCAATGGCGTTTTCAAGGAATTTATCGATAAGAAACTCATTTTCGGGATGAGTTTTTAATATACTGTCCACATAACGGAGCAATTCATCTTCCTTAACCGCGATTCTCATTCCTTGTCCGCCTAACACATAACTCGGCCGGATAAGGACCGGGTATTTGATTCGGTTGGCAATTTTAAAAGCGTCCTCGGCTGTAAATGCTGTTCCGTATTGTGGGAATGGAATATTAATCTCTTTCAGAAGAGCGGAAAATCGTCCCCGGTCCTCGGCCAGGTCCATCATTTCGAATGAAGTGCCGAAAATCTTAATGCCGGCTTCATGGAATTTCTTAGCAAGCTTAAGGGCTGTCTGACCACCAACCTGCAGTATGACGCCTTCCGGTTTTTCATGTTCGAAAATATCCAGAACACGTTCCCAAAAAACCGGTTCGAAGTACAGTTTATCGGCAATATCAAAATCGGTGGATACTGTTTCGGGATTACAGTTTACCATGATAGCCTCGTAACCCATTTCTTTGGTCGCCATTACGGCATGTACACATGAGTAATCGAATTCAATCCCCTGCCCGATACGGTTGGGCCCGCTTCCCAATATCATCACCTTTTTACGATCGGAAACGTCACTTTCAGTCTCGCCTTCGTATGCGGAATAGTAATAAGGTGTCTCGGCGGGGAACTCGGCTGCACAGGTATCTACGAGTTTAAATGAGGGTAGTAATCCCAACTCTTTTCTATGGTTTCTGACATCGTCTTCGGTAACGTCTTCGCCGCTTTTACTGACCAGGAATGCAATTTGGAAATCGGAAAAACCGGCTTGTTTAAGTTCGTACATCTCATCCCGCGTGATGGAACCCAATGCCTGTCCCTCCGTCCGGTTCTCTAACGAAACCATATACCTGATTTGCTGCAGGAACCATGGATCTATTTTAGTGATATCGGCCACTTCTTCGACGGATGCACCGAGTTTAAAGGCATTGCGAACCTGTAATGAACGATCCCAATAAGGTTTTAGTAAACGCTCACGAACATCTTTACGATTGATTTCCTCGTATCCATCGGCTCCAAGTCCGGCACGCCCGATTTCCAACGATTGCCAGGCTTTGTTCAGCGCTTCAGGAAAATTACGGCCGATCGACATGACTTCACCGACTGCTTTCATCTGTGTGGTCAGTTCTTCGTCAACTCCCGGGAATTTATCGAAATTCCAACGAGGTACTTTAACAACCACATAATCGATGGACGGTTCGAAACAGGCCGACGTTGTTCCCGTAATCTGGTTTTTAAGTTCATCCAGTGTATATCCGACGGCAAGTTTCGTGGCTACTTTCGCAATCGGATAACCGGTCGCTTTCGAAGCCAGGGCTGACGACCGGCTCACACGGGGATTAATCTCGATGGCTACAAAACGGTCGGATCCGGGCTCGTAGGCAAACTGAACGTTACAACCGCCGGCGAATGTACCGATTGAACGCATCATCTTTATGGCAGCGTCACGTAAGGCCTGGTATTGTTTATCAGAAAGTGTTTGCGTGGGTGCAACTGTCACGGAATCTCCGGTATGCACCCCCATCGGATCCATATTTTCAATACCGCAAATAATGACAACATTTTCATTATCGTCACGCAAAAGTTCCAGCTCAAATTCTTTCCAACCGAAAATAGATTCTTCAATCAAAACTTCATGAATGGGACTGAGCTCGAGTCCGCGTAATACTTTCTTTTCCATCTGCTCTTCAGTCCAGACGATACCGCCGCCCATACCGCCCATGGTAAAAGAAGGACGGATGACAACAGGCAATCCGCCTAATTCAAGTACAATTTCTTTGGCATCCAGCAGAGAGTTTGCCGTTCTGCTCTTGCATTGGTCGATGCCAATCTCTTCCATAAGGTCGCGAAATTGTTGACGGTCTTCGGTTATGTCGATAGCGGCAATATCCACACCGATAATCTGAATATTGTTTTTTCGCCAGAATCCCTCGTGCTGCAGATCGCGGGCAAGGTTTAAGCCGGTTTGTCCACCCATAGTCGGTAACACTGCGTCGGGTTTCTCAATCTCGACAATTTCTTTGATGGATTCAGTTGTAAGAGGTTTTAAATACACTTTATCAGCCATCATAGGATCGGTCATGATGGTCGCCGGATTTGAGTTAATAAGAACAACTTCATAACCTTCTTCCTTAAGGGAACGGCAGGATTGCGATCCCGAATAATCAAATTCGCAAGCTTGTCCGATAATAATAGGTCCGGAACCGATGATAAGAATCTTATGAATGTCGTCGCGTCGTGGCATGTCTAATAGCTGCTTTTATAGTTGATGTTCTATTTTACTGATTCTGTTGATTTAGCCTCTTTGATCCTTGAGATGAATTCATCAAAAAGGTAGGAGGAATCATGTGGCCCCGGTGAAGCTTCCGGGTGATACTGAACACTGAAGCCATTGAATTGTTTGAAGTTCAGGCCTTCAACCGTATTATCGTTAAGGTTTGTATGGGTCACCTCAGCCTGTCCGTTATTCACAGAATCGGGATCTACGGCAAAACCATGATTTTGAGTCGTTATCTCTACGAGTCCCTTATGTATGTGTTTTACCGGGTGATTAGCCCCGCGGTGACCCACAAACATCTTACTGACTGAAAACCCTTCGGAGAGTGCCATGAGCTGATGACCCAGACAGATCCCAAATACGGGCTTCCCCGTATTTTTTATTTGGTTGATGGTTTCTAAAGCATAGTCAGCTGTTGCATTAGGATCCCCCGGGCCATTCGACAGGAAGAAACCATCGGGTTCCCATTCCATTATTTCCTCAAAAGATGTTTTGGCGGGGAAAATCCTAAGGTTGCAACCGCGTTTAACCAGGTTATTGATGATATTTTGTTTTATTCCATAATCAATAGCTGCTACACGGAAAGTTCCTCCGTTACGGACTGTCTGTGCTTCTTCACGGGTGACTTTCGTTGCCAGTTCAAGGCCCTTCATGGAAACCCAGTCGCGTGCTTTCTCAACCAGTAATTCGGCATCGGTTTCTGTTGTGGAAATAACCGCATTCATTACCCCTTTTGTTCGTATATGGCGTACAAGTTTGCGGGTATCAACACCGCTAATACCGACGATTTTATTACGGATAAGGTAATCATTGAGATTACTATCGGCCATTGGGTTGCTATATTCCCATGAGAATGAACGAACGATCAATCCGGCAATCATGACCTTACGGGATTCGTCATCGCGACTACTCGCACCATAATTACCTATATGTGGGTAAGTCATCATCATTAGTTGACCGTAATAACTGGGATCAGTGAAAATTTCCTGATATCCCATCATACTGGTGTTAAAACAGAGTTCACCACCGGTTGTTCCGTCATAACCGATAGCAGTTCCGTATTCAACGGTTCCATCCGAGAGTGCAATTATCGCGCGTTTTTTTTGTGGTAATGTCATGTTATCGTTGGTTATAGTCAGCTTTTATGATTGTGCACAGTGATTTACAGCAAAAAAAAATCCGACTACTTACAAATGAAGTGTCGGATTTTGTAATAAAATAAAAATTCGGAAATATGGAGTGCGTTTCATGCAAATACATCTATACACGGCCCTCCTTCGAGATAAGTAATTTTTGAAAATAAGCCGGATATCACCATAGAATGGTGTCGAAAAAACAGTGAATTGCAAATTTGATGTTTCATTCTCAGTTTAACACATTTTTTTCTGAAAACGTAAAATATACCTGGCTCAAATCTTGGCTATATTACGAAATTATTAACTGCTTTCAAAGCTAAATTTGGTCTTATTCCTGCTCACTTGTTACAAGATATTGATCTGAGCTTGCATCCCAATGGATGTGCAAAATGTTTGGCCGGCAGCAGACCTGGCAATCTTCCGTGTATTGTTGATGATCACCTTCGGATGGATCAATCAATGCCTCGTTATTTTCACCGCACCACGCACATTGAAACATGGTCGATTGAATGTCTGAATTGGTGTGCTCAAGCATGATATATTTGAATATTTAGCCTTTTGCAATATTATATTCTGTATTATGAGAAACAGCCATTATCTGACGTTGGTTCCTGAATTCGGTGATCAATTAACAGTATCAATAAACAGTTAATTTAGATGCGGGATACCAGAATCTAAATTACTAATTATTCATTACTCATTGTTAATTATCTACAGCTGAACGCTTTTTCACCATACGAGCATTTTCATGCAGAAGACGCTGCCGCCGCTTTTTAGATATTCGGCCGTATCCACTTCATGAATAGTAAAACCTGCATTATTTAAAGTTTTGTTTACTTCAGTACAACCTTTTTGAATAATAACATTCTTACCATCCGGACAGGTAGCGTTGCAGGCAAAAAGATCTTTCGCTTCATGATCATTGGCATAATAGAGATTTGGTATCATTTGATCTAATAGCGCAAGACCTTCATCGGTAAAAGCTTTGGGATAGATTAACGCACTTTCCGCATTCAGTGAACAGAAACAGGTATCGAGATGATAAAAAGCCGGTTTTGTAAGTTTTAGGGCGATAACAGGGACGTCAAAAATGTCAGATATGGTTTCGTAGGCTTTGATGGATGAACGGTAGCCATATCCACCCCAAATTAGTTTTTTGCCACTGTGCCAGATAGCATCTCCCATACCTTCAAAATCACTTATTTCTTTGGGCTTCAAGTGATGAATTTCATACCCATTCATCCGGTACCATTGTTCTATAAAAGCGACTTCATCTTCTCGTTGTGCAGAGTGCATAATACTCATCACAACATGTTTGGTTTTGTCATTAGTGTAAGGAAGGCTTTGGTTGGCACAGAATACCATATCAGGTAACCCGGGTTCTCCGTCAATTTCATGAACAGTAATACCAAGTTTGTTAAAGGTATCACGAATTGATTCCCATTCTCGTAGTGCTTCCTCTTTATCAACGTTGCCAATATTACCTTCCATATGTGGATTAATTACATAATCTACTGAGAAATAAGTCGGTTTGACCATCAGGACAGATGATGGCAATGGCATGTTCTCCGATTCAGAAAGAGAAAAATCGAGTTGGCCCGGCCTTGTAATAATTTTGGACATAATGACTGTAATGTGTTCGAAGATTAGTTAGTGGAATTTATCAATGTGAATATTGAGTGACAATACGATAAATGCCAGGTATATATTGATGAATATATAATTAAAATAATAAATAGTTCACTTAAGCCAAGTGATTATCACAAAAGATCGCCATAAAATGATTATCCAAAGATAACAAATGATATTAGCAAAGAATATGGAATTTATAAGTCAGAATGTAGAAATATTGAATACTGATTTTATGTAACACAGCTTCGGTAATCATACGTGGTCATGTTGTTATTTTTAAAGAAACTTCCAGTTAAAATAGGCTAATTGACACTATATTCGTAACATTTCTCCCGGTCCATCAAGACAGATCTACCACAAATATTTTGAATAAGCAGAGAATTAATCGTATATTTTAACCGTTTAGTTAAATTGGATGGTTAAATACTTATGGCACGAAGGACTTACTCGGAAACCGAAGAAAATATTTTCGAAGCAGCAATTCATGAGTTTGCCTGTCAGGGAAAAAATGGAGCCCGCATGCATGCTATTGCAAAAGCTGCGGGTGTAAACAAGGCTCTCGTGCATTATTATTTCAGAAATAAAGAACTTCTATACGAATCGGTTTTCGATTTTATGTATTCGAAGTTTATGAGTGCGCTTCATGACGCCATGAAAGGAAACCAGTCATTTAGGCAATTATTGAAGTCATTCATTGATGGCTATATCGATTTCCTGAAAGAAAATGAAGGTTATTCATTATTGCTTCAACAGGAGCTCGGTATAGGTGCAACAACGCTTCGCAAAAAGTACGATGAAGTTGTCGGGCAGTATGATGAACCTCCATCCGTACAGTTTGTACATAAAATGGAAGAAGCTCAAAAAAAAGGTGAGATTCGGAACGTTGATCCTTATCAGACATTTATAACTCTTTTGGGAGCGTGTATTTACATTTTCATAGCATTTCCCATTGTATCAACGGCAAGACCGGAGTTGGCTGATAAGAAAGACGAAATTATTGAATCTCGTAAAGAACATATTTACGATCTCATTTATAATGGGTTGAATTTAAAGGAGAATTGATGAGTAACAATAGTCAAGGCAATGAATCAAAAACCGGGCATAGTAAGAAAATTACTCCCGGCAAAATTATTCTTTATTCTGTTTTGACCATTATTTTGGTTGTTGGCGGGTATTTCGGTTATACGGAATTCCACTTTTATACATCACATGTTGAAACCGAAGATGCGCAAACAGATGGATTTATCACACCGGTTACGGCACGTGTTTCAGGATATATTACCGAAGTGACAGTCAATGACAATCAAAAGGTTAAAAAGGGACAATTATTAGCTCAAATCGACACTACTGACTATGCACTGAAAGTCAGAATGGCTCATTCGGCACTTGAAAGTGCCAAGGCTTCTCTTGATGTCGCTAAAGCGGCTAAAGAGCAGGCCGATGTCTCGCTTGATAAAGCTAAACTGGATTTTAAACGGGCAGAGCATCTATACAAAGGCGGTGCGACAACACGTCAGCATTATGATGATGCAAAAGCAGCTCTTAACGCAGCAAGAGCCACCTATAATGAAGCCGTTCAGAAAGTGAACCAGGTCAGGACCAACATTAAAAGTCAGCAGGATCAGCTGGATTATGCGAAACAGGAGTTAAGTTATACGCACATTACGGCCCCGGGCAATGGAGTGGTATCCAAAAAAAATGTGGAAGTCGGACAATTGATTCAAACAGGTCAACCGTTGATGGCGGTTACTGACACGCGCAATGTCTGGGTCACAGCAAACTTCAAAGAGACCGAACTTCACCACATTAAAGTCGGGCAATTGGTAAAAATTGATATCGATGCCTATCCGGATCACGATTTTATTGGCCGCGTGCAGTCATTGGCAAGTGCCACGGGGGCTAAGTATGCTTTGCTTCCCCCTGAAAATGCGACCGGTAATTTCGTAAAAGTTGTTCAGCGTGTTCCGGTTAAAATAGTATTCACTCACAATAATAAATTTGATGAGCCACTTCAGCTGGGATTAAATGTAACTGCTTCAATAGACTATACCCAACCGGCACCGGCAGAATCGACAGCTTCTAATATCTCTCACTAATTATTATTTATGGCCGAGCAAGGCTTTCGTAAATTTATCATAACAATCACATGTGTGTCGGTTGCCATGTTAGAGCTTATCGACACTTCTATTGTGAATGTGGCATTACCCCACATGATGGGCAGTCTCAGCGCAACGCTTCAGGAGGTAAGCTGGGTTGTTACCGGATATATAATTGCCAATGTAATTGTTATACCATTAACAGACTGGCTTTCCAGCCAATTGGGCCGGAAGAAGTATTTCCTTGGCTCCATTATCCTGTTTGTTCTGGCGTCTGGGTTAGCAGGACAGGCAACATCTATAACTGAATTGATTGTCTTTCGTATCCTGCAGGGAGTTGGAGGGGCAGCGTTAATAACCATCTCCCGTGTAATATTAATTGAGGCTTATCCACCCGAGGAACTCGGACTGGCAAACGCATTATTTGGCCTTGGCGCAGTTGTGGGGCCAACCATAGGACCTACGCTTGGCGGATGGCTGATAAGCCATTACAGCTGGCGGTGGATCTTTTATGTGAATCTGCCTGTTGGAATAATAGCTTTTTTACTTTCGCTTCTTTTCGTGGCAGATGTCGATTATGAGAAGAAAAGTAAAAAGGTAGACTGGATCGGAATTGTTCTGTTAATCGTTGGGGTTGGCAGCCTTCAGACCGTATTAGAACGTGGTCAGGATGATGATTGGTTTTCATCCCATTTTATTTTGACGCTGACCATAATAGCGGTAATTGGAATTGTACTTTTCATTATTCGGGAATTGACGACGGAAAAACCGGTTGTGGACCTCAAGGTACTGCGTCATCCATCATTGGCATTTGGCTCCATTTTTATAACTATTCTTGGCTTCGGATTATATGGATCCGTATTCGCCTTCCCGGTATTTACGCAGCGTTTGTTGGGTTACAGTGCTTTACAAACAGGCCTGATATTACTGCCTGGTGGTATTGCGACAGCGATGATGATGCCGGTAGTTGGGATATTGCTGAAACGGGGCGTTAAGCCACAGGTTCTGGCATTCATAGGATTTTCCGTATTCTTTATTTTTTGTTGGATGTTATCTCATCTGACGATGGTATCAGGTCCGAATGATTTTTTCTGGCCACTGGTAATTCGCGGCCTGGGACTTGGATTCCTTTTTGTACCTATCACGACAATTGCATTTACCGGTGTACAAGGAAAGGAACTATCACTGGGATCCGGTTTGTTGAATATGTTTCGACAACTGGGCGGATCATTTGGTGTGGCCCTGATTGGTACTTTTATCGAGCGCCGCGAGGCTTTTCACAGAACCACGCTTGCATCGCATATTAATAATTATGATCCGGTTTCCCGCTACAGGATATCAGAACTGACTCATGGTTTTCTGGGAAAAGGATCAGCGTTAAGTACCGCTCATTCACAGGCACTCAAGGCCCTGGATTACACATTGATACAGCAATCGGCTTTAATGAGCTATAACGATACGTTTTTAATAGTAGGTGTCTTCTTTCTCATTTGTTTACCCCTTCTCATTTTTACGCTGAAAAGTAAAAAAAAGGTCAAAGGGCATGAGAATCAGGCATTATTATCGAGTAAAGAAACAGGAACGAATATTAAGGAGTTGAAAGCAGATACGGTTAGTTAGTGGTACGTAAGAAAAGCTACATGATGAGTAAAGCACAACGGGCTATTATCACCATAACGGTGATTACGGCTTCCGTGATGCAGTTAATTGACACTTCAATTGTCAATGTAGCATTGCCACATGTAATGGGGAATCTGGGGGCAGATTTGGATAATGCCAGCTGGGTTGTCACAGCATACATTTTCGCGAATGTTATTATAGTGCCAATGACCGGTTGGCTGGCGGCTTTTTTTGGCAGGAAAAGATATTATCTGGCATCAATAATTATTTTTGTTATAGCTTCAATGTTCTGTGGTCAGGCTACAAATATTTGGGAATTGGTTTTTTTCCGGTTCGTGCAGGGAATTGGAGGTGGCGGGCTATTGCCGACATCCAGAGTTATCCTTGTTGAAAGTTTTCCACCCGAAGACCTGGCCCTTGCTAATGGGTTATTCGGTATGGGTGTTGTATCCGGCCCATTGATTGGCCCTGTTTTAGGCGGATGGTTAACCACTCATTTTTCCTGGCGATGGATCTTTTACGTTAATTTGCCGGTTGGTATGATCGCTCTGTTTCTGGCTGTAATGAATATTCGGGAACCCCAGGATCAAAGACAACCCGGAAGAGTTGATTGGTGGGGCCTTTTTTGGTTGATCGTCGGATTTGGTGCCTTGCAAATTGTGTTGGAACGAGGTGAAAGAGATAACTGGTTCCAATCCAATTTCATACTTATACTGTCATTAGTAGCCGTAGTTGGCATATTGATATTTATTTGGCAGGAATTTACTACCGATAAACCGGTGGTTGATTTAAGGGTAATGCGGCACAAGAACCTGGCTATTGGTGTGTTGCTGGGTTTCGTGTTGGGACTCAGTATCTACACAACAGTATTCCTGTTTCCCGTGTTTGCACAGAATCTACTGGGATATTCTGCTTTACAGACAGGCTTAATATTATTACCAGGCGCTCTTATGGCCGCTATAATGATGCCGACAGCCGGGGTATTACTAAAAAAGGGCGTTCCTGCACAATTAATGGCCGGAACAGGCTTTTTAATCTTTTTTGTTTTTTGCTGGATGTTGTCTAAACAAAATCTGAATTCAGGCCCGCATAACTTCTTTTGGCCGGTTATTTTAAGAGGAATTGGCTTAGGTTCACTTTCGGTTCCTGTAAATACGATTGCACTAACAGGGGTATTCGGACATGATTTATCGGAAGGATCAGGATTTTTGAGTATGTCCCGGCAACTGGGAGGATCTTTCGGAACGGCATTAATCGCAACGTTTGTGGATTGGCGGGAAGCCTTTCATCGTAACCAGATGGTGGCGCATTTAACAAATTATAGTTATCAAACCAGATACTGGTTGAATAATTTTATTCATCATTTTTATTCAGTTGGTTCGTCAATGGTAACGGCTAAGATGCAGGGATTTAAACTTATTGCTTATGGGCTGGCCCAACAAGCCATGTTGATGACGTATGATGAGGCCTTTATTGCTATTGGTTTCTTTTCATTGATCTGTATCCCGTTAATACTTTTAACATTTGGAAAAACGGAAACTCCCGGTGAACAGAAAAGTAAAAGAACAACTAAATCGAATAAGAAACAGAGCATGGCGGTAGATTCCGGCTGAAATACCTAAAAATTTTTTAAAACTATTAACGTATTGCTCAATAAACAAAAATACCTATGATAAAGAATGTGTTACTAATAACGGTTGGACTGCTGCTGATGGCGGTTCCTTGTACCTATGGTCAATCTGCCACCCCTGATTCTTTGACACTTCAGGAGGCCATTCATAATGTCTTAGAGAATCAACCGGGCCTGAATGAGATTCAGGATCAGGTGAAAGCTGCGCAAGCGCGTGTTCGGCAGGCGCATGTTAATAATTACCCGAAAGCGGCAGCAAATGTAGACTATAGCCATATTAACCCGGTACCTTCTGTTAGTTTTGCCAATGGTGGTTCGTTTACTATCGCTCCCTATAATAATTACAATTTTAATGTAGCCGTTAATCAGACGCTTTATGATTTTGGACGGACAAATGCGGATATTGCTTTAGCGAAATCGCAGGTGTTAACAGCTAAAGATCAGGCGAATGTGGTTAAATGGACATTAAGCTATTATACCGTTCAGGTCTTTTATGGAATACTGTTCCTGCATCACGGTATTAAAGTTGAAAATGAACAGATTTCCACATTGCAACAGGATCTTGAATTGGTAAAAAAACGCCAGGAAAGCGGTGCGGCAACCAATTATGATTTATTAACAACAAAAGTTCAGATCGCCACGGAGAAAAATCGCAAAGTCGACCTGGAAAATACACAGGAAAAACAGCTTATAACATTGCGAAAACTGATGGGATGGGATCAATCGCGTCCGGTTACTGTGAAAGGAAGCTTAGCCGCTGATACAACCAATGGAATCTGGGAGACATCAAATCTTGATATGAATATGCGTCCGGATTATCAGATCCTGAAAGACAAGGAGAATATTTATAAGAAGCAGTATGATCTCGCCAGAACAGTAGAGCTTCCGTCACTTAATGCCGAAGGAATGGCCGGTTTCAAAGATGGATATCCAAGTGATTTGAACAAGCTGTTTGGCAACATTCTGTTGGGTGTCAATCTTCGGGTTCCTATTTTCTCCGGTTATATCTCACGTTATAAGCAGCAGGAAGCTAAAGCTCAGATTCAATTGGTAAAGGATAAGAAGCAGAAGCTTGCCAGAAATGTTAAGTCGGAAGTTGCACAGGCTCAATCGGATTTCGAAGCGGCCCGTAAAAAGCTCAAAACGGCAAATCTGCAGATAGAACAGGCGAATGAACAAATAAAACTGGCAAGGATCCGATATGAAAATGGAGTGATCACGAATCAGGATTTGCTCGATTCGGAGACCAAACTTGCACAGGCCCGTTTACAACGTCTCAATTACATCTACCAGATGAAGCTGAGCCGTTATAATCTGCAAAAAGCACTGGGTGAAAAAATCTGGAAATAATAAGATAGAGTACCGAAGTTCCAAAGGCACAATGGGAAAAAATAGCATAGCGCATGGCGGCTTACAATGATCAATGATAAATTAACAGTAAAATATGTTATCTCGTCACAGGGCTCTGCCCTGTGATGCCGTGTTGGACGCTCTGCGTCCATTTTTGTATTTAACTTATAATTACACTAATGGAGGCAGAGCCTCCTATTCCGCGTGAAGGGGCAGAGCCCAATCACGAGATAGGAGAGTTATTAAGTTAATAAGTATATTAAGTTATTAAGGAATCACCAACACCAACTCAATAACTCAATACACTTAATACACCCAAAAACTCAATAACGCTTTGCTCTATATGCGATGCTTTTCAAATAAGATTTATACTACGATTGACGTTACCATGACATGCTCATAACACCAGAAGTACTCACCCGGCTGGATACACTCGAATTGAGAGCCCGGCAAATTGTTGAAGGATTTATTACCGGTTTGCATAAAAGTCCGCACCATGGATTTAGTGTGGAGTTTGCCGAACACCGTCCATACAACCCGGGAGATGAAATACGTCACATTGATTGGAAAGCATACGCTAAATCGGAGCGTTATTATGTGAAGCAATATGAAGAAGAGACGAATCTGCGCAGTTATATCATGCTGGATATCAGTCCCTCCATGTTGTTCAAATATTATGGGAAATGGAACAAACTACAATACGCCGTTCATTTTGCGGCATCGCTCATGTATCTGATGCACAAACAAAGAGATGCCTGTGGATTGGTACCGTTTGATCAGGAACTCAAACAGATCTACCCGGCTAAATCTTCGTATCCTCATTTGCAATTTCTGTTTCATCAGATGGAGCAATACCTGGAGTGGGATGCTAAAAAAGCGGAAAAACGTCGGACAGCGTCTGCCGATGTGATGCATGAACTAGCCGAGCGACTGCATCAACGTAGTCTGGTCATCATCCTGAGCGATTTATTTGAAAATGTGCAGCAACAAGATGCATTGTTCTCAGCTTTAAAACACCTTCGCCATCGCAAGCATGAAGTCATATTATTTAATCTGCTGGAGAAACGAACAGAACGGGAACTGGATCTCCCGGATCATAAATTCGTGTTTAGCGACTTGGAAACAGGATCCTCAATCGATGTCTTACCGGTTCAAATACGAAAAGAATACAGGAATAAGATTGAGGAATATATCCGGAGATTCCGCATCCTCTGCAGTGAAGCCCATATAGATTTCGAAGAAATTGACACTGAAGGCTCCTTCGACCTGGCGTTGTTGGCTTACCTGAACAAACGCCGGAAGCTGAGTTGAATATTATAGAAAGCAGAATTAAATAGAACACGGATGACGCAGATGATACGGATTTACGCGGATTTTTTAAAAAAGTTATTATGTTATGATGTTATTAGGTGTATTGAAAAAAAGAATACAGAAGATAGAAGTCAGAATAATATTACCTCTGTGTTAATCTGCGTAGATCTGTGACTCTGCGTAGATCTGTGACTTAAAATGATCCTGGTAAGTCAGAATTTGGATTTGTTGGATTCGTGGATTACGGGATTAAAAGCACAATCCACAATAACCAACCAATCTGCGTTTATTTTTCCTCGTTCCCAACGTCTCGTTAGGGACGCTGTCCACAGAAGCTCTGCTTCAAATAAAAAGTACTCATGAAAATGTGTTCTGAAAAGTAAGATTATACCTACAAACATATTTCTTCTATTTGTAACCGTCGCACTACCTATCCGGATTCCCCGTCAAAGAGGGGAATGACAACGTTCGGAGGCTATAGAGAAGGTATATAAACGTACTATGAGATCAGCACTTTTTCACCATCTCAGGACGTCATGCCCGACCCCGATCGGACATCCAGATGAGTAGCGATTATTCCCTCATTCCCAATTTCTCGTTGGGAACGAGGAATAAAAGGGCTAAAGCCCTCTTATTGTTAATGTGTAAACCTCTTATTCCCGGACTAAAGGCGTGGGCAATTAAAACTGATCGCTGACCACTGACAGCTATATAAATCTATTTCACTTCCATCCCGCGCATAATCCGGGCTAATAACCCCGGGAAAAAGCGTTTCAGGTAAAGTGCGAGCCGTTCTTTCCCACCCCCAATGTACACCTCATTCTTTTTCTTTCTAATGGCGTCGAGTATCTTAACAGCACATTCTTCAGGGGTCAGGCCGTGCTCCTGACCGGGATCCATCTTGCCATATTTAGATCCGTTGGCCGTTAAGGCATTTTTAGAGACGTTCGTCTTGATGTAACCCGGACAAACAATAGTGACATTAATATTATCCTTATACACCTCATTCCGTAATGAATCGAAGAAACCGTGCAGGGCATGTTTGGATGCCGCATAACCCGATCGCAATTGGGTTCCGAATTTACCCATCACACTGCTGATGACGATGATATGGCCAGATTGACGTTTGATCATCCCCGGCAGGACGTATTTCGTTAATGCGGCACTTCCCATGAAATTCACTTTCATCACTTTATCCAGTACATCGATATCCATATCTTTAATAGCCGCACGCTGACTGATACCACCATTATTTACCAGATAATCAATCTTACCGTAATATTGTTCGGCTTGTTGCGACTTCTCTTGTAAGCCGCCAATATCGGAAAGATCAAGGGGTAATACTTTGATCTGTTCTTGCTGATCGGGATACCGGTTTTTGACTTCAGTCAGGACTTCCTCCCGGCGGGAAGAGATAATGACTCTGGCGCCTTTTTTTATGAATTGATCAGTCAATGCTTCTCCGATGCCGGATGATGCCCCTGTGATCCATACGACTTTATTGGAAAACGACATAATTGATTATACTGTTACGTGTGCTAATGAGATTTAATTAACGTGAATGCAAAATAAGATAATAAAATAAGATTTAATGACGATATGAGGTTGGCCAAATATTTAATGGAAATGTTAAATGTTGAATGATGAATTGAACCCGGAGTACGGTAACCGGGTTTCCTAAAACAAACATATCCTAAGAGACAATGCGAACGAGGAAATTAAGCTATTATCTCTGACTATAATTAGAACTGCTCGGGAGCTTGTAAATTTCACTCAATACACCCAGTAACTCATTACACTTAATAACCCATTAACTTATTTTCTTTGTGCCTTTGGAACTTAGTAACCCAATAACTCTCAGAACACTACGTTTCTTCCATTGCAATACTATCTATATATCCCGATAATATTATTTATTTAAGCGTACGAAAATTATAAATTAAAGTGATTCAGAATATTAGATAAGATCGGCGAAATCAAACGTAATCGAAGTACAGAACAGAGATCTTGTGAATATTAAAAATACCATACTCCTGGTCGAAGACGAAGAAGAACCTGCTGAAATGCTTTCCAATTACCTGGAGATGCATGATTTTAATGTTATCCTGGCCAAAGAGGGCAAAACAGCTTTAAAAATGATCAATGAGAAAGCGGAGCAAATCAGCCTGGCTATTCTGGATATCATGGTTCCATACATAGACGGGAAGGAGTTGTGTCTTTATATCCGTAAACATCCTGTTCTTCACGATATCCCGGTTATATTTTTGACAGCCAAAGATCGTGAAAAGGATGAAATACAGGGTTTGGAATTGGGAGCCGACGATTATATCCCCAAACCCGCCGGTTTGAATCTGGTATTGGCTCATGTCCAATCATTGCTGAGACGACGCAAACCGGCACAATCGACCTGGCTGCATTTTGGTGATGTTTACATGGACCGGCAGGCTAAAGAAGTTTACGTTAAAAAACAGAAACTGGAGTTAACGGCTACGGAATTTCAGCTATTACAGATTTTTTTTGAAAATCCGACCCGTGTATACAGCCGGGTGGAAATATTGGAGCAAATATCCGACGAAGATAAATATGTATTTGACAGAACGGTGGATGTGCATATTAAAAACCTGCGATTGAAGCTTAAGGATTCGGGTGATCTGATTAAAACCTATCGTGGGATGGGGTATGGTCTTAACCGTGATTTGGTGCGCACATTATGAAAATTAGAGGAAAACTGGCACTGACTTTCACGTTACTCCTTTTGTTCGGTGTAAACGGAGTGAGCAGCTATTCTATCATTTTTATCAAAGATTTCCTGCTCAAAAAGGGCGTTAAGGAGATTCAAAGGGATGCCCGTTGGATGGCGCTTACTATAAAGAATCTGGATAGTAATCAACGATTTGAACCCAATCTCGCCTATTTACGGGGGATCACTAATTACAATATAGCTTTGTATGATCAGGGTGGCAAGCTGTTGAGTCGCTATCCCAAAGACAAGAATTTTAATGAGTTTATTGATCTGCCGAAACGAATAACCGGGAAGTTAGCCAACGCGGCGGATTCAGCTTATGTGATCAACGAATCGGATCAAAATCGTATTTATGTGTATGCGAGTATTCCCAAAAGTGAGAATTCTGCCAGGTATGTTCAGTTGAGTGAGGCAAAGTCTGATTTACTGGAACCGGTAACAACCATACGCTGGATTATTTATACGGGTATTTTTATCAGTATCGGCCTTATAATCATTGTGAGCGTATTGGTAGCACGGTCGATGTCGCGTCCCATTGTTCAATTGACCGATGCGGCCACCGGTATTGCCGAAGGAGATGTGGATCGTAAAATCAAACTGAATCGAAGAGATGAATTCGGCACGCTGGCGGAATCGCTAAACCAGATGGCATCTAAGTTACGATCGGATAATGAGCACTTGAAAAGAATATATGAGCGGCAGCGGCAGTTTTATGCGGATATCACACATGAGGTCAGAAACCCGCTTCATACGATTGTTGGATCGCTGGATATGCTGGAGCTGGAGAATCTGCCGGAAGAGAAACGGGGAAAATATATCTCTAACGCCAAAAACCAGGTTAAACGGATCAATCGTTTGTTTAAGGATTTAAAGACGTTACAACGCTACGATTCCGATCAGCAATTTATACAAAAGGATAATTTTGATATTTCTAAAATTACGGGGCGTATAGAAGATTGGTATCATGAAAAAGCCTCTGAAAAGGGGATAGCCTTTAATGTCAATAAAGATCCTGTTACAGTATATGCTGACGCCTCAAAAATTGAACAGGTTCTGGAGAATCTTGTATCTAATGCCGTTAAATATAGCCAGGCCGACTCGATTGAGTTGAAATATGAAGAAGAGGATGGAAAACTTCGTGTTGAAGTCTGCGATGACGGCATCGGTATCCCGTCTGAACATTTACCCCGTTTGTTTGACCGGTTTTACCGTACTGATAAAGCCCGGTCGCGCGACAAAGGTGGAACAGGCCTGGGATTGGCTGTTGTTAAGGGAATTATTAATGCGCACGACAGTGATATTACTGTTGAGAGTGAAGTTGGCAAGGGTACCAAATTTGTGTTCTATTTATCACTCAAAGACAACAATGAAAAGGTATAACGATGCCTATTAAAGATTTAAGAGTCTGATAGATTAATTCTAAATAACGAACGCCTGTCTCTCTTCATTAACTCTTCATATAATTTAACTTAATTGATCCAATGTATAGGAAGATCGATTAGGTCTTTTTCAATACTGTTCATTAATCAACAGCTAAGCAGCAATGCTTCCAGGTTCAGAGAAGCGCAAATAGAATGATATGTCAGTAAAGCAACCGCGTATTGGTGTCGTAATAATGAATCTCGGCGGACCAACTTCAGAAGAGTCGGTTCGTACTTTTTTATATAACCTGTTTCGCGATACAGATATCATTAAACTGGGCGGAGGAAAATTTCAAACGGGGTTAGCCAGGACAATCTCCAAATTCCGTGCCCCCAAGGTTGCTGCAAACTATAATTTGATTAATACGTGTACCGAAGAGTGTAAAGGCCATGCAAGTTGTCCTAATAAAGGCAAGAGCGGGTCGGGATGTTGTTCGCCAATCAACGGGCTCACGGAAAATCAAAGAGCGGCACTCGAAGAGAATTTGAAAAAGCAGTGGCCGGATCATTTTGTAAGGGTATATACCGCCATGCGTTACTGGATTCCATTTGCGGATACTACGTTAAATGAAATTCGCGAGGATGGAATAACCCATGTTGTACTGCTTCCGCTTTATCCCCATTTCTCATGGACCACTTCGGGCAGTAGTTTTCGTGACTGGAAAGATGTTAAGAAACAACAAGCCAACGAAGGCAAACTTGTTAGCTGGGAAGAATTTTATATCAAAAGTTATCATCTGAATAAGTTTTATCTGGAAGCGATCAATACACGCATTGATGAATCGCTTGATCAACTGGATTCCGAAGTACGGAATCAAACGCATTTGATCTTCTCGGCACACGGAACACCCGTAAGCGAAGTGAAATCGGGTGATCCTTACACCAAACAGATAGATGAGACGGTGGAAGCGATTATGGAAAGCCGTTCACGCAAAGAACAGTATTGGTTGAGCTTTCAATCACGTGTCGGCCCGATGAAATGGACACAGCCAAACACGGAAGAACTCGTCAAGCGTTTGCTTGATTATGGTATTACAAACTTTTTGTTGATCCCTGTCGCTTTTGTGACAGATCATATTGAGACATTATGTGAACTCAATATCGAGTTGAGAGAGACATTGGAAGAAGAAGGCTATCATGTGAATAACCTGAAAGTAATGCAAGGTTTGAATGATCATCCGTTATTCATAAAAGCATTAACGGAGGAAGTCGGTAAGCAGCTTAGTCATCTGATTCCTGCTGATAATATTTCGAAAAACAAACAGAAACAATCAAAATCAATAGTTTCACCCTGAGAGTATGTCGCTGATACATTCCAACCTGGAAGATTTTTTGGTTATTGGTATTAATCACTGGAATGCAACTGTTCCGGTAAGGGAGAAATTCAGCCTCAGTGACAATCAGAAAAAAGCCATCCTTACAGATGCGGATAATCAATGTCTCCGCAATGTTATCGTGTTATCTACCTGTAATAGAACAGAGATATATGCCATTACGAGCGAGGAAAAAGCATTAAAACAACTGCTTCTGAGTCATTCGAATGGTAATATGGAAGAATTTGAACAATATGGCTTTGTAAAAAAAGGGGAAGAGGCGGCAAGGCATTTATATGATGTAACCGTAGGACTGGATGCGCAGATATTGGGTGATTTACAGATTGTGAAGCAGGTCAAAGAGGCGTACAGCCTTGCACGTAAATTTGATTTGATAGATGGTGAGATGCACCGGCTTTTACAGTCGGTCTTCCGGGCACATAAAAGAGTACGTCATGATACCAACCTGGGTTATGGCGCTGCAAGTGTAGCTTATGCTGCCGTTCAGTTTGCACGCAATCATCTGAATGACCTGCACAACAAAAATATTTTACTGATTGGTACCGGAAAAATCGGGAAAGTCACCTGCAAAAACCTGGTGAGCCTGGGCGCGTCGAGATTGACATTGATCAACCGGAATCATGACCGTGCGGAAGATTTGGCCGGTAAGTATGATCTGAATGTATCCACTTTTGATAAACTTGAGGAGGAGGTAATTCAGGCCGATTTGATCATCGTGGCGACAGGAGCTGAAAAACCGGTTTTGGATGTCTCACACTTCAACTTTCATAAAAATGGCCATGAACGGGTTTTATTGGATCTATCGGTTCCCCGCAATATTCATCCGGAGGTAGAGTCCATTAAGGGTGTAAAACTGGCCAATATGGATCAGTTATCTGATGAGACCAACGAGACCTATAAAAAGCGAGAAGAAAGTGTACCGGCAGCTCAAAAGATTATTGATGAGGAGTTTACTTCCTACAAACAATGGCTGGAAGAGCAAAAAGTGGTACCGACGATCATCGCGTTAAATAACAAATTTGATTCCATCCGCCAACAGGAACTGGAAAAATACAAACATCACTTCCCGGAAGAGTCGATAGAGAAACTGGAATTGATTACCCGCCGTATCATTAATAAAATAGCCGCACATTCTATTGACCATTTAAAAGAAAATCAGGGAAACCCGGATGAAGTAAAGGACATGGTGGAATCTATGTTCAAACTAAATGAGGAGAAAGAATTTGAATAAACCGAACGTCCTGAAAATTGGAACTCGCGACAGTCAATTAGCAACATGGCAGGCACAATTTGTATCAGAGCGTTTAAAAGAAAACCATATCCCGGCGGAGCTGGTTTTTGTTAAAACTGAGGGTGACCTGACCCTGGATACTCCGCTAACTGAAATGGGCGGCAAAGGAGTTTTTACCAAGGCTCTGGATGAAGCATTATTGGACGGGCGAATAGATTTGGCCGTCCATTCTTTTAAGGATATACCTACTATTTTACCGGCCGGACTCAAAGTTGCAGCCGTATTGAAACGGGAGGATCCCCGTGATGTGATAGTGACCCGTAAAGGGACGGACTTTCTTGACGATTCTGAATATGAAGCGGTGGTAGCTACGAGCAGTAACCGTCGTAAGTCACAGTGGCTATCCCGTTATCCCAAACATCGCATAACGGATATTCGCGGTAATGTGAATACACGCCTGAGAAAAGTTAGAGAAAATGAATGGGATGCCGCTATTTTTGCCGCTGCCGGTCTTAAACGTATTAACCTGGATGATAAGATCGACCAGTATCTTGAGTGGATGATACCGGCTCCGGCACAGGGAGCCATGGCCGTGATGATTCGTGAAGACAATGAGCAGTTGCAAAAGGTACTGAGTAAACTGGACCACCGGGAGACTCGAATCTGTACTACTATAGAACGTGATTTCCTCTATATGATGGAAGCCGGATGCAGCGCCCCTGTCGCCGCTTACGCAAGAATCGTAGACGGTATGATTCAACTAAAAGCCAGCGTCTTAATGATCGACGGCAGCGAACGATATGATATTGAAGATGCTATTGTGGTTGAAAACAGTGAAGGTATGGGCGTTCAGGCTGCCAGTGAGGTTCTGAAAAGGGGAGCTGATAAAATCATAAAATTACTGAGTAAAAAGAAGGCTCTTTAATCGTATGAGCGATACAATAGGGACTATACTGGTTACACGACAGATGAAAGATGAAGACCTGGCGTATGCACGGTCATTGGATTTAGAAGTGGTCTGTGTTCCCATGTTGTCATTTGAATTTCCTGAAGACTGGACGGATCAAATACGACAAATCAGTACTATTAAAGCCGATAGTTGGATTTTTACCAGTAAAAATGGCGTTCTGGGTTTCGAGGAGCTCATAAAGTATATCGATTATGTCAAACCTAAAATCAATACTTTTGCAGTGGGCAGGAAAACGGCTGGTGAATTGATCAGATTAGGATATAAACCGTATATCCCGAAAGAAAAAAATGCCGTCCAATTAGCAAAATTGATAATTGACCTTGGGCAGACCAACAAAGCCATTCATTTTTGTGGGAATCGTCGTCGCAGGGAGTTGTCGAAATTATTAAAAGATGCCGGAATAAAACTGGACGAGATTGAAGTATATCGTACCGTGACTCATCCCAAACGCGATAATTATCGTGATATACATAATATTTTATTTTATAGTCCGAGTGCGGTTGAAGCCTATTATAAAGAAAGGCCTATCTCTGAAGAGGCCAATAACTTTGCTATTGGTCCGACAACAGCAAAAGCTTTAAGCTTCCAGGGGGCACATAATATTATTATGGCAGAAGAGCCATCCACCGAATCGTTATTAATGAAAGTTCATGAATATTTAAGCAGGGTACATGAAGACTGAATTCGCGCCGCTGAAAAATGATTTATTGTTAAAGGCCCTGAAAGGGGAAAAGGTTAATCGTCCTCCTGTCTGGATGATGCGTCAGGCCGGCCGTTATCTGCCCGAATATCGTAAACTTCAGTCGAAGTACTCTTTTTTCGAAAGATGTGAAACACCGGAACTGGCTGCCGAAATTACCATGCAGCCTATAGATATCATCGGAACGGACGCCGCCATATTGTTTTCCGATATTCTTGTTGTAGCACAGGCATTGGGTTTTGATGTAACGATCGAAAAGGGTATTGGCCCTGTTATTCATAATCCTGTTACAAAAGTCAAAGATATTGACAGGATAACAATCCCGGATGTATATGATAAACTCCATTATGTGATGGAGGCTATTGCATTGACCCGTAAAGAGTTGAACGGTCGTGTTCCGCTTATAGGTTTTGCCGGTGCACCCTGGACGATCTTCTGTTATCTGGTTGAAGGTCATGGTTCCAAGACCTTTTCTGGTGCTAAGAAATTTTGCTTTACGCAGCCTGAAGCGGCTAAAAAATTATTAAACATTATCACAGAAACTACGATTGCTTATCTCAACGCACAGGTTAAAGCGGGAGTACAGGCTCTGCAGGTGTTCGATTCATGGTCGGGATTACTGGCACCGGAAGATTTTAACGATTTTTCGTTTCCTTATCTGAAAAGAA